>NZ_JBWWVR010000009.1:0-237135 GCF_056675575.1 Xanthomonas sp. NCPPB 3959 | reverse complement strand
ACCCGCGAAGCGGGTTCGGCTTGAATGAATTGTTAGACGTCATCCGCCGGCTACCGACGAACTTTCGCTTGAAAGCGGTCTGAGCGTCAACGGCGCCGGCAGAAAATGCGGCGCATCGCCGGAGAAGCCGTATACCTCGATCCCGCTCAGAATGCCGTTGCATGAGTAAATGAAGGCGCCGGAGTGCTCGCCGTCCGAGTCAAAGACATAGTCGCCAAGAACGTGTACTCCGGGAGGCGCTGGAGCATGGCTCTGTAACTGGAAGTTGATGCTCGCGCACCCGCACGGACAACGCCAAGATGTGGCCTCCGCGCGTTCCAGTTGCTCAATGAAGTCACGAGCCTCCGTGGTTCCATGCTCAAGCATGTAGCGGGCGAGCGCGCGCTCTTCCTCGGTGAGTGGCCGATTTCCTTCTGTCTCGCCCATGACGTCTAACTTCTATTGGACCGCCTAAACGCGGTGTTGCACCTAGTATCAGCAATCCGCGGACGCGTGGGAATAGGCTCATTCCCAATGAATATCAATCGCTTACCTGATAGCTGGGGCCAAGCCCCACGTCGATGCTGGTGGTGTTACCCAACTGTTGAGCAGGCGTATGAATTACACCCCGGGAGATGGAGGCGTAACAGCGCGGTCGGGGCCGAAGCTGTTGTATCAGGTGCGCGACCGCCTGCGGGTACGGCACTAAAGCCTGCGCACCGAGCAGGCCTATCTGAGCTGGATACGGCGCTTCATCCTGGCCAGCGGCAAGGGTTATTTGGTGCAGATGGGCCAAGTGGAGGTCGAGGCGTTCCTCAACCGCTTGGCGATCCAGGCACAGGTGTCTGCGGGCACACAGAACAAAGCGTTGGCGGCGCTGTTGTTTCTCTCCCGCAACATATTGCGTATCGATCGGCATCACGTGTCCGACGAAATCCCTAGTGTTCACAATCTTGAGTAGTGGCGTCACAGTGCACACCATGCAGTCACGACGCCCAACGCCAGAAACGAAAAAACCGCGCAATGCGCGGTTTTTTCGTCACACCTTTTACCAACCGATCAAGGACGACGCGCCAGCGCCTCCACATCCTTGGCCTTGGGCAGCAGATCCTGCTTGGTCACCGCGAACGGCCCGATGCTCAGCATCGGCACGGCGACGATGATCGAGGAGATCACCACGATCACCGCGCCAATCATGTGCGTCTCGGCCAGGCCTTCCATCGACTCGCCGCCGTAGATGTACAACGCCAGTGCCGACAGGAAGAACATCACCGCGGTGATCACCGTGCGCGACAGCGTCTGGTTGATCGAGCGGTTCAGCACTTCCAGCGGCTCCACGCGCAGCGCACGGAAGTTTTCGCGCACGCGGTCGAACACCACGATGATGTCGTTGATCGCAAAACCCATCACTGACAACAAGCCCGCCAGCACGGTCAGATCGAACTCGCGGCCGGTCAGCGACACGAAGGCCACCGTCACCAGCAAATCGAACAACGCGGTCAGGCTGGCGACCACAGCGAACTTCCACTCGAAGCGGAACGCGATGTAGATCAGAAAGCCCACAAGCATGAACACCGTGGCGTACACGCCGTTCAAGGCCAGGTCCTTGCCGACCTGCGGGCCGACGAATTCGCCCGGCTGCACGGTGGCGGGATTCTGCTCGGTGCTGACGGCCTTGCGCACTTCTTCGGCCACGGTGGTGGCGGCATCGTCGCGGTTGTTGTGCTGCTCGCGCGCCTGCAGGCGAATCATCACCTCGTTGCCGCCGCGCGCGTTCTGCACCTGCGCGTTTTCGAAGCCGGCCTTGGCCAGCTGCTCGCGCACCTGGTCCACGTCCACCGTCTTCTGGAACGAGGTCTGCACCAGCGTGCCGCCGGTGAATTCCAGTGCGTAGTTGAAGCCCTTGCCGACGATGATGCCGATCGAGGCGATCGCCAGCACCAGCATCAAGATCAGCACCGGCTTGCGCAGGCGCATGAAATCGATCTTGGTGTCGTTCGGGATCAGATGAAGCGGAAAAATTTTCATTCAAAGATTTTCCTGGAAAGTCCGCACATGGATGTGCGGGCTCTTGCGAGGGACTCGCATTTTACCTGCGGGCTCTTGCGAGGGACTCGCATTAAATAGCGACAGACTTCAGCTTCTTGCGGCTGCCATAGATCAGCACCGCCAGCGCGCGCGACACGGTGATCGCGGTGAACATCGAGGCGAAAATACCGATGATCATGGTCAGCGCGAAGCCCTTCAGCGGGCCGGTACCGAACGCGTACAGCGCCACGCCGACGATCAACCCGGTCAGGTTGGCGTCGAGGATGGTGCCACCGGCCTTCTCGTAACCGGCCACGATTGCCGACTTGGGCGGCACGCCGAGACGTAATTCTTCGCGGATACGCTCGTTGATCAGCACGTTGGCGTCCACCGACAGACCGACCGACAACGCCAGACCGGCAAAACCCGGCAGCGTCATGGTGGCGCCGAACAGCGACATCACCGCAATCACGATCAGCAGGTTGAACAGCAGCGCCGCCGAGGTGATCGCGCCGAACATGCGGTAGTAAATGGTGAAGAACACCAGGGTGAACACGAACGAGAACACCACCGCAGTGACGCCGCGCTCCACGTTCTCCGCACCCAGGCTCGGGCCGATCACGTATTCCTCGACGAAATCCATCGGCGCGGCCAGCGAGCCAGACTTCAACAACTTGGCCAGGTTCTCGGCTTCGGTCTTTTCCAGACCGGTGGTCTGGAAATTCTTGCCGAACACGCCGGCGATACGGGTCGGCGACAGCGCCTCTTCCTTGACCCGCACGCTGCGCACTTCCTTGCCGTCGACCATGGTCACGGTGGGGATACGCTCGATGTAGACCACCGACATCAGCTTGCCGACATTGGCGCTGGTGTAGTCGAGCATGCGCTGGCCGGCGACGTTGTTGAGCGTCACCGCCACCGCCGGCATGCCGTTCTGGTCGTTGCTGACGCTGGCACTGACCATCTGATCACCAGTCACCAGCGCGCGCTTGTTGAGCAACACCGGTGCATTGCTGTCGCGCAGACGGTAGACCTTGGCTTCCGGCGGAATGGTGCCGCTGCGCACGGCGTCTTCGGCATTGCCTTCGACCACCGCACGGAATTCCAGCGAGGCGGTGGCACCGATCAGGCGCTTGGCCTCGGCGGTGTCCTGCAGGCCCGGCAATTCGACCACGATGCGGTCTTCGCCCTGGCGCTGGATGGTCGGTTCGGACACGCCCAGCGCGTTGACACGATTGCGCAAGGTGGTGAGGTTCTGTTCGATCGCGCCGCTGGCGATCTGCTTGAGTTCGGCCTCGGGGACCTTCACTGCGATGTTCTGGCCACTGACGTCATAGGTCAGCGTCGGCTGCGCCTTGGCCAGCGCGGTGCGTGCGGCATCGGCGCTGGCGCCCTCGCTCAGGCTGACCTGGATGCTGTTGTCGCCACGACGCTCGACCGAACGATAGGCGATGCGGCCATCGCGCAAGGTGGTGCGGATGTCTTCGGCAAAGCCGTCCAACCGTTTTTCCAGCGCCGCTTTCTGATCCACCTGCATGGCGAAATGCACGCCGCCGACCAGGTCCAGACCCAGCACCATCGGCCGGCCGCCCAGCTTGGCCAGCCAGTCCGGCACGGTCGAGGCCAGGTTCAGCGCCACCGTGTAGTTCTCGCCCAGTTGCTGGCGCAGCACGTCGTTGGCGCGGGTCTGTGCCTGCAGGTTGGGCAGACGCACCATCAGGCTCTCGCCTTCCTTGGTGACGGCCTTGGGCGTGATGCCGGCGCTCTTGAGGTCGGCGTCGATGCGGCTACGCAATGCGTCGTCGAGTTGGGCACCGCGACTGGCGGTGATCTGCACGGACGGGTCTTTCTGGTAGATGTTGGGCAACGCGTACAGCGCGCTGACCGCCAGCACCAGCAGGATCAGGAAATACTTCCAGCGAGGAAATTCGAGCATTGCGACAGTCCCGCGCGACACCATCCCGGCGACGCGCCTAGCAGTGAGAACGACTTCAAGCGGCCAACACAAGGTCGCGAGCGGTCGTCAGGTGGATGCGGGCGGTGCCGGGACGGGAGTATTGCGACCCACCGGTTCCAAGCACCGACTGCGCCCGCCTGACGGTGCGCGCAGTAGTTTTTGAGCCGCTCTTAGCTGGCGGACTTCAGCGTGCCCTTGGGCAGCACATGGCCCACGGCACTCTTCTGCACGCGGATGCGCACGTTGTCGGCCACTTCCACGGTGATGAAGTTGTCGCCGATGTCGCTGATCACGCCGGCAACGCCGCCGGAGGTGATCACTTCATCGCCGCGCGAGAGCTTCTCCAGCAGCGACTTGTGCTCCTTCTGGCGCTTCATCTGCGGGCGGATCATCAAAAAATACATGACCGCGATCAGGATGATCGGCAACGCGAAGGTGGACAGGCTTCCCATCGGGCCGGCGGCCGGCGCGCCACCGGTGGCCTGCGCCTGGGCGACGGGGATCAGGAAATCGAGCAGATTCATTCAATGCATCCTAGTTTGGTGCCAGCGCGCCAAGCGGCCCGCTCGCTATTCAGGTACCGCCGAAGCGGAACAGCCGGGAATTATGCCATGCGGGTTCCAAACCGTCCGCGCAAGGGCGCGGACGGCCGGTTTCAGCTGGTTTCCCCCGGCAACGGCGGCGTGATGGCGCCGCGTGCCGCATAGAAGGACCGCCGGAACTCCACAAAGGTTCCCGAGGCGATCGCCGCGCGCAGGTCGGCCATCAATTTTTCGTAGTACCAGAGGTTGTGCAGGGTGCCCAGCATCGGCGCCAGCATCTCGTTGCAGCGGTCCAGATGGCGCAGGTAGGAGCGCGTGTAGCCGCTGCTGCAGGCGTGACACCCGCAGCCCGGCTCGATGGTGTCCAGGTCGCGCTCGTACTTGGCGTTGCGGATGCGCACGGTACCGAACGAAGTGAAATAGTGGCCGTTGCGCGCGTTACGGGTAGGCATCACGCAGTCGAACATGTCCACGCCACGCGCCACGCCTTCGACCAGATCCTCGGGGCGGCCCACGCCCATCAGGTAGCGCGGGCGCTCGGCCGGCAGGCGCGGATGCAGGTGTTCGAGCATGGCATTGCGCTCATGCTCGGGCTCGCCCACCGCCAGCCCGCCGATGGCATAGCCGTCGAAGCCGATACCTTGCAGCCCATCCAGCGAGCGGCTGCGCAGGTCCGGATGCACCCCGCCCTGCACGATGCCGAACAGCGCCGCATCGTTACCCAGCCCGTCATGCGCGTCGCGCGAGCGCTGCGCCCAGCGCAGGCTCAGTTCCATCGAGCGCCGCGCGACGTCTTCGGTGGCCGGGTACGGAGTGCACTCGTCGAAGATCATCACGATGTCCGAATCGAGCACCTTCTGGATCTGCATGCTTTCTTCGGGCCCCAGGAATACGCGGGCGCCATCGGTGGGCGAAGAAAAGGTCACGCCCTGTTCAGTGATCTTGCGGCGATGCGCCAGCGAAAACACCTGGAATCCGCCCGAATCGGTAAGGATCGGCCCGTCCCAGCGCGCAAACCCGTGCAGCCCGCCGTGATCGCCAATCACATCCAGACCCGGGCGCAGATACAGATGGAAGGTGTTGCCCAGGATGATCTCCGCACCCAGCGCGCGGATCTGCTCGGGCAGGATGCCCTTGACCGAGCCATACGTCCCCACCGGCATAAACGCTGGCGTCTCGACGGTGCCGCGCGGAAAGGTCAGGCGGCCGCGGCGGGCATGGCCGTCGGTGGCTTGGAGCTGGAATTGAAGTCGGGACATTGAAAGGCCGGGATTGGAGATTGGGGATTCGGGATTGGCGAAAGCCGAGGAGGCGGCGAACGGAGTGCTGTTACGAATCCCCACTCCCCACTTCCCACTCCCTGCCCCACAGCAGCATCGCATCGCCGTACGAAAAGAAGCGATAGCGCTGTTCGATGGCGTGCTGGTAGGCGGCGAAAATGCGTTCGCGGCCGGCGAAGGCCGAGACCATCATCAGCAGCGTGCTTTCGGGCAAATGGAAGTTGGTGACCATCGCATCGACGCTGCGGATGCGGTAGCCGGGCAGGATGAAGATCTGGGTTTCGCCGGCAAATGGCAGCAGTTCGCCATCGGGTGCGGCATCGGTTTTACGCCAGGCGCTTTCCAGCGAGCGCACTACGGTGGTTCCCACCGCGATGACGCGGCCGCCGCGTGCGCGCGTGCGCCGCACCTGCTCGACCAGCGCAGCACCGACGTTGAGCCACTCGGTGTGCATCACGTGCTTGTCCAGCGCATCCACGCGCACCGGCTGGAAGGTACCGGCGCCGACATGCAAGGTGACATGGCCGAACTCCACCCCGCGCTCGCGCAACTGCGCCAGCAGCGCCTCGTCGAAATGCAGGCCGGCGGTGGGCGCGGCGACCGCGCCGACTTCACGCGCGAACACGGTCTGGTAGCGCTCGCGGTCTTCCACGCCCGGCTCGCGGCGGATGTACGGCGGTAGCGGCAGCTGTCCGGCCTCCGGCAACCACTGCTCCAAAGGTGCGGGGATATCGAAACGCAGCAGATAGAACTCGCCATCGCGGCCCAGCACTTCGGCCTGCCCACCGGCATCGAGCGCGATCAGGCTGCCGGCCTTGGGCGACTTGCTGGCGCCGATCTGCACGCGCGCCTCGCGCTCGCCGAGCAGGCGCTCAATCAGGATCTCCACCCGCCCGCCGCTGGCCTTCTGCCCGAACAGGCGCGCCGGGATCACCCGGGTGTCGTTGAAGATCAGCAGATCGCCCGGCTGCAGCAGCTCGGGCAGATCGCGCACCTGGCGGTCGACCAGCGCCTGCGGCGACGGCGGCACCACCAGCAAGCGGCTGGCCGCGCGCTCGGCCAGCGGCACCTGGGCGATCAGTTCGTCGGGCAAGGAATAATTGAAATCGGACTTCTTCAAGGCCGCAGGATAGTTGAATGAGGAGCCGCGCATTGTAACTGCGGCCGGGATTGGGGATTGGGGATTCGTAAGAGCCAAATCCGGGACACGGAACGTGTAAGACGCAAGCCGGCCCGCTTTTACGAATCCCCAATCCCCAATTCCCAATCCCCGCCCCTCACCGCTCAAACTTCGTCGACAGAATGATCGACGTGGTCGTGCGCTCCACCCCGTCAATGGCGCCGATGGCGTCGGTGAGCACGTCCATTTCGTTGACGCCGCCGACCACGCCCAGGGCGATCAGGTCGTAGGCGCCGCTGACCGAGTGCAGCAGGCGCACCTCGGGGATGTCGCGCAGTGCCTTGACCACGGCCGGCATCTTCTTGGGCAGCACGGTGATCAAAATGTGCGCGCGGATGCGGCCCTGTTCGTAGGCGTCGTGGGTGCGCACGGTGTAGCCGCTGATCACGCCGTCGCGTTCGAGTTTTTCGATGCGGCTTTGCACGGTGGTGCGCGACAGCCCGAGCCGGCGCGCGATCTGCGCGGTGGAGGCGCGCGCGTCCTCGCGCAACAGCGACAGCAGGCGTTCGTCGGAGGGAGTGATTTTCACTTTTGCCCAAATAATTCGTCGATTCGACGAAAATACCTGACTTCCTGCCCGGATTCACGCTGCCAAACGCCGATCTTCTGCCGATAATAGAAAGGGAACGCCACCTTGTAGGAGATGCGCCATGTCCGTCCTTGCCCCACTCGCCCCGCTGCGTGCCCATGCCGGCCGCCGCCTGACCGATGGCCTGGACGATGCCAGCATCGTGCGTCTGGCCAGCACCCACGACGATCTCGCCCAGGCCATCGATGCGGCCGCCGCCGAATACGCGCTGGTGCGCGAGGAGGCCGCCGACCTGCTGGATCTGGACGAGGACGCGCAGATCGGCGCGGTGCAGGACGGCTTCATCAATTTTTACGCCGACGATGCGGTCACCCCATACGTAGCGCTGGCCGCGCGCGGCCCGTGGGTGGTCACGCTCAAGGGTGCGGTGCTGTACGACGCCGGCGGCTACGGCATGCTCGGCTTCGGCCACACGCCCGCGCCGGTACTCGAGGCCATGGCACGCCCGCAGGTGATGGCCAACGTGATGACGCCCAGCCTGGCGCAGCGCCGGCTCGACCGCGCCCTGCGTGCGGAGATCGGGCATACCCGTGGCGGCTGTCCGTTCGCACGTTTCATGTGTCTCAACTCCGGCTCCGAAGCGGTCGGCCTGGCCGCACGCATCGTCGATACCAACGCCAAGCTGCACACCGACCCGGGCGCGCGGCACGCCGGTGCCACCATCAAGCGCGTGGTGGTCAAGGGCAGCTTCCATGGCCGTACCGACCGCCCCGGCCTGTATTCCGATTCCAGCCGCAAGACCTACATCAAGTACCTGGCCAGTTACCGCGACGAGGATTCGGTGATCGCGATCGCGCCGTACGACGTGGCGGCGCTGCAGCGCGCCTTCGAGGAGGCCGCGCGCAATCACTGGTTCATCGAGGCGGTGTTCCTCGAGCCGGTGATGGGCGAAGGCGACCCGGGGCGCGCATTGCCGGCCGCGTTCTATGCCGCTGCGCGCGAGCTGACCCGCCTGCACGGCAGCCTGCTGCTGGTGGATTCGATCCAGGCCGGCCTGCGCGCGCACGGCGTGCTGTCGGTGGTGGATTACCCCGGCTTCGAACAGCTCGACCCGCCGGACCTGGAAACCTATTCCAAGGCGCTCAATGCCGCGCAATACCCGCTGTCGGTGCTGGCGGTGACCGAACAGGCCGCGCAGGTGTATCGCAAGGGCACCTACGGCAACACCATGACCACCAATCCGCGCGCGCTCGATGTGGCCTGCGCCACGCTGGCGTTGTTTACTCCGCAGGTGCGCGCCAACATCCGTAGCCGCGGTGCGCAGGCGATCGCCAAGCTGGAGGCGCTGCAGTCCGAGTTGGGCGGCTTGATCACCAAGGTGCAGGGCACCGGCTTGCTGTTTTCCTGCGAGTTGGCACCGCAGTTCAAGTGTTACGGCGCCGGGTCCACCGAGGAATGGCTGCGCCACCGCGGTGTCAACGTGATCCACGGCGGCGAGAATTCGTTGCGCTTCACGCCGCACTTTGCCATGGACGAAGACGAGCTCGATCTATTGGTCGGCTTGATCGCGCGTGCGCTCAAGGAAGGCCCGCGCCAGGTGCAGGCCGAGGCCGCCTGAAGCTGCACATCTCTCAACGCTTGAAGCGCGAAGTCCTGTGGGCTGCCGCGCTGATGGCGCGAGATTTGTGACATAGCAAGCACGATGCGAAGCGCGCTTGCGCAAGCGCCCTTCACCAGCGTGAACCGCACAAAACGCCGCGATGGGTAATGCAGCCGGAATCACTGCCGTGCCGCCATGCAGATCCGTTCAACAGATCTGCAAGGCGACCGGCAGCAATCAGATCGGCACCGCGCTCAACTTGCGACGCAGGTAATTGGTCACCGCCCGGCGCGTCGACTTGCCGCGCCACGATGCCCAGCACAGATGCGAGCCGACCGCCATCTTGCCGCCGCGGTGGCCGAGCCCGAACCAGGTGCGATCTGGATGGAATGCATCGCGCGGCGGGAACACGATGCCGGAGAACTGCTCGCCATATGCGTTGTAGAAGCGCGTCAGCCCGCGCGGGCCGGAGATCATCGGAATCTGCCGGTGATCTTCCAGCGTCTCCGGCGCATGCACATTGAAAATGTGCTCGATAAAGGCGCGCCACAGAGGATGCCCTGCCTGGGAACCGAAGACGGCATTGCCGATCTTGAACTGATCGTTGCCTAGCGCGCCATCCTCGATCGGCAGCACGCATTGCTGTACCAACAGGTCGGCGCCCAGCGGCTGCAGCAGCTTGTAGTCGGTGTCGAAATAAAAGCCGCCGTGCGCGTGCATATAGGCGCAGCGGGCGATGTCCGCCTTCATCACGCCGAAGCGGATCGCCTCGTAACGGTCGGCGAATTCCGGGAACGCGCGACGCATCAGTTCCGAATTATCCGCGTCATCCCAGACGTAGCAGACCCAGTCCGGCAGTAGCCGCTGCAGACGGGCCTGGATCCTGCGTTCTTCCCACTGCAATTGCTTGGTCGGCGCGGTCAGATGAAACACATGGGGAATCATGGTGGTTTCTCGGGGGCTGGGGGCACCAACACCTCCATCCAGCGCCGACCTGACACCCGGCTACCCGGATGGAGATCCGGCTAACCACACCCTATGCCCATTCTTTGTGTGATGTAACTCACACTTTTCAATTGGCATACGAGGTAACCATTGGAAAAATCAATGCATCAGCGAAGTTTCCTCACATCTCCCTAACTCGGTGCGCCGAGCCGCCCCAACTCTTTCGAATTCGTCACAGCGTATTTATTCCCAGCAGCGATCCGCCCTTCCCTTGAGCGTTGCACTGCGTGGGCAATCGCGCGGGGCGATGCGCCCTGCTTCGTGTTCGATCAACCGCTTGGCCCCGGTTGCATCGCGCTTGAGCTCGAAGGCATCGTAGAGACGTCCGGTGGCGGTGCGCGACTCGTAGAGCAACTTCTGGTTGTCGATGCGAAGCACCTGATACAGCTGGGTATCTTCGCCGACCGGGCGCATGGTCTTGCGGGCCATGTCCGAGAGCCGGTATTGCTTGGGCCCGGCCACCGACACCACGAACACCGGCGTCGCCTGCCCGGCCTCATCGCCGCGACGGCCGTAGGTGTGGTCGTGGCCCTGCAGCACCAGATCGACCTTGTGGCGACGGATCACCGGCAGCACCTGCTCGACCAGCTTTTCGTTCTCGCGATCGGCGCGCGGCGAGAAGAACGGTTGGTGGATCAGCACGATCGACCACGGATGCGGATTGTCGGCCAATACGGTGTCCAGCCATTGCGCCTGCGCCGGGCCGGTGCCCAGATCCAGCACGGAGGTACCGTCGAGCACGGCGATGCGCACGCCCTGGTAGTCGAACCAGTAGCTGGTGCGCGCGGTGGCCGACGGCCCATTGCGCGGCAAGGCGAAGGTCACCGGCCAATGGCTGCCGAGCGTGCGCGTGGCCTGCGGGGTGTCTTCGCCCTCTTCGTGATACTCGTGATTGCCCGGCGCCGGCGCCACTGCGGCGCCTTCCAGCAACCAGCGCCCGGCTTCGAACCACTCGGCCCACTCGTTGTCGTCCTGGCCGTCCTTGCCGCTGACCAGATCGCCGGCGAACAGTGCCAGCCGCGCGTCCGGTGCGCTGCGCCAGGCCTGGCGGATCACCCGCGAGACCAGGCTGAGATTCTTGTTCTGGGTATCGCCGAAATACAGCAGCGTCAGCGGGGTGGCGGCCGTGGCGGCGGTGCGGAAATGATTCCATGCGCCCCAGGTGCTGTTGCCCTGCACGCGGTAGGCGTAAAGCGTGTCCGGCTTCAACCCATCGACATCGGCGCGGTGGTGATGCGAACTGCCGTTTTCGCTGCTCAGCGTGGCGGTGCTGGCGCGAATGCGGCGCGGCGTACCCACGTCGGGCGAGTCGCCGGCAACGACCAGTTCCAGCCAAGGCTGGTTGACGCTGGCATCGGTACGCCAGGCCACCGCGAAACCGGTCGCCGCATCCTGCGCGGGCGTGGCGACGATGCGGTCCGGAAAGCCGTCGGCGACATAGTGGGTGGAGCCCGCCGGCACCTGCGTATTCGGTTCGGCGGCCCGCTCGGCGGCAAACGATTGAGCGCTGCTCATCGCGATGAGCGAGAGCAGCGCGTATGCCGACGCACGCGCAGCGCTCATGGCGCGCACTCTTTCAAACGCAGCGTGCGTGCGATATCGCGCCAATCGAATGCGGCCACCGCCTGGTCGTCATGCAATGCGTAGAACACGCCACCGGGGAAGCGCGCATCGCCGCGTTGATCCAGCCACACGCCGTCGGTATTGGCGGTCACCCGGCCGGCGAATGCGCCCACATGCGCCAGGCTCTGGCGATCGAACACCTGGAACACGCTGCGGTCCTTGAACTGATCGGTGGCGATCCAGTACCCGCTGCCGTCGCTGCACGCCAGCAAGGTCATGCCCTCGGCCTGCGCCTTGAACAGGCCGGTGCCGACATTGCGCCCGCGATAACGCCCGTCCATGCCGTACTCGCGTAGCTGCGTGCCGACGGCCACGTCTTCTTCGGCAATCATCAAGCGCGCATTGGCTTCATCGCCGAACACCGATTCGGCAATCCGCACCGCACCCGCTTCGGTGGTATCGCCAAAGCTCTGGGTCAGCTGCGATTGCCAGCCCTGCCCTGCGTTGTTCAATTGATAACGCCGGAAGCGCTGACCGAGGTCGGCCACCGGCGGCGGCAGATCCTTGTTGGCCGGCGACATGTAGTTGTCGCTGACCACCACCTCGTAACCGCCGTCGTGCTTGCGCACCCACAGGCTGTAAGGTTCGCGCAGTTCGTCCTGGCCGAAGGCGGTCAACGGCTTGAAGTCCGGCAGCGAGAACACCTGCACACGGCGGTTGTCGCGCTCGACCACAAACAGCAGATCGTCGACCACCGAGATCCCGTTCGGGCGATCCAGCTTGCCCAGGGCCTTGCCCTTGCCGCCGACCACGCGCAGGCGCTTGCCGCTGTCGCCATCGAATACCACCAACGCATGCGTGGCCTTGGCAGTGGCGATCAGCCAGCGGCTGCCATCCGGCGCCATCCAGCTGGCGGGTGAGTCCAGATTGTCGGACGGCGTGGAAGTGGTGATGAAGGCTTCCGGCACCACTTCATGCGCCACCTTGGCCTCGCTGAGCAAGGGGTCTTTCAGCAGCGCCTCGTCGGCTTCGCGGTCGACCGGTGCGCTGGCGCAAGCCGTCAGCGCCAGTGCGGTGGCAAGTAACGTGGTGTGGAGCCGCGTGCGCGTTGCGATCACAGTGCCACCTTCAGGCCAAGCGCATAGGTGCGGCCGTATTCTTCGTTCTGCAGCGTGCGTGTGGGCACGCCCTGGTACAGCTCCAGCGGTTCGTCCAGCAGGTTCTGCGCTTCCAGATACAGGCTGACGTGGCTGTTGAATTGATAGTTCATGCTGAAATCCAGCTGTGTATGCGGAGCGACGTAGATATCGTACGCGCGGCTGGCGCCGATGGTGTCCAGGTATTCGCTGCGATACACCGCTGCCACACGCGCACTGAAGCCGTATTTTTCATAACCCAGATGGCCGCTGTAGATCCGCTTGGACGAACGCGGCAAGGTGAAGTCCTCACCGGCGCGGTCGCTCAGGCCGGGATCGAAATCGCTGTCCAGCACGGTGGCGCTGGCACCGACCAACAGGCCATTCCAGCCTTCCGGCAGGAAGTCCAGGGTCTGCTGCCAATTGAACTCGGCACCGCGCACTTTTGCGGTGTCGCCATTGACCGAGCGCGTGACCTGCAAATCCGGGAATTCCGCATCGTTGGTACTGATCGTCTGCACGATGTAATCGTCGATCGATTTGTTGAAGACGCCCAACGAGATCAGGCCGGTGCTGCCGATGTATTTTTCGAACGACAAATCCAGATTGGTGGAACGGTAAGGATTGAGATCGGGATTGCCGATGCTCACTTCCTCATCGCCGCGATTGATGCTCACGCGCGGCGACACATCGCCGAACGACGGGCGCGACAAGGTCTTGTTGGCCGCAAACCGCAGCACCCAGTCGTTGCCGGTGTCGTAGCGCAGGTGCAGGCCCGGCAGCACGTTGGTATAGCTGCTGGACGCTTCGCGTGGTGTCACCGTGGCCGAGCGGCCGTCTTCTGCCACGTCCACCTGATTGCCGGTGGCATTGAACTGGGTGTTCTCCACACGCACGCCGGTAATCATGCGCAGCGCCCCGATGTCCCAGGTGCCCATTGCGTACGTCGCAAACACATCTTCGGTGGCGGTGTAGTCGTCCTGCAGCGAGACCTGCTGATTGCCGCCGACATCCTGCGGACGTGCGCTGTACAGATTGCCGGAGGTGTTCCAGTAACGGCGCATGCCATCCGAGCCGATGCTTTCGCCCAATGTGCCGCCACGGTGTTCCGGTGCGGCGGTGGTCCAGTCGCTCAAGTCGATCGCCGGGCCGCGACGCAGCTCGCGTTCGTCCACATTGACATCGCGCTCGCGCCAGCGACCGAGCACGCCCATCTTCAGGCTGGCATGCTCGCCATCGAAGCGCACGTTGACCTGCGCGCTGCGCTCGCTGTCGTCCACCCGCTTGGGCGAAAGCACGAAGCGGTCGAACACGAAGTCGTCGTTGCTCTGCCAGCCGTTGTCGGAGAAGCCCAGGCGCGGAATCCCGCTGTTCTGATCGACCGTGGCCGACAGATCGTCGCCGTCATAGTTGAAGCGCGCTTCCATTTCATCGTTCACGCGCTCGGTGGTCTTGGTGTAGCCCACCTTGTAATCCACGGTGGCCGCGCTGAGGCGATTTTCGCCGCCCATGCTCAAGGCCATGGTGTCTTCTTTCTTGGTGCGATAGCGCACGCGCTTGGAGATCGAATCGGCCGGCAGATCGGCCACGTTGTAGGTGCCATCGCCATTGGCGCTGACCTGACCATCGCTCAGACCGAAGATGGTGCGCTGACGCGTTTCGGCATCGTCGAAACGGCTGTACAGCGTGCGCAGGTAATAGCGGTTGTCTTCGTCCGGGCGCCAGTCCAGATTGAGGTTGGCGCCCATGCGGGTGCGTTCGATGAAGTATTTGCGGCGCTGCACTTCGCCGGCAAACAGATCATCGGCCGCACCGCCATCGAAACTGTCGTAGGCCACTTCGGTGTTGTCGGATTCGAATTCGCGATCCTGGTAGTTCACACCCACTGCCACACCGAAGGTGCCATCGAAGATATCGCTGTAGTTGAACGCACCCTTCGGGCTGGTCTTGCCCGACAGCGACTGGTGGCTGCCTTCGACCGAGCCGCGCAAGGTGCGGCCATCACGATCGAATGCGGAGGTGGACTCGACTTGAATTGCGCCGCCGATGGAATCGCCCGGCATGTCAGGCGTTGGCGACTTGACCACCTTGAGGCGCTCGGTGGAATCGGAGGGAATCACGTCCAGCGGCGCCGAGCGCGTGCCGTCTTCCGGCGTGCCCATGGTCATGCCGTCGATGGTGACGCTGTTGAGCGCCGAATCCAGACCGCGGATCACCACGAAGCGGCCCTCGCCCTGATCGCGCGTCACGCTGACGCCGGGCAGGCGCTGCAAGGATTCTGCAACATTCTTGTCGGGGTAACGGCCCATCGCATCGGACGCGACCGCATCCTGGATGGCATCGGAACTGCGTTTGAGATCGACCGCGCGTACCTGCGATTCCGTTTGCGGGCGCACTTCCAGCCGCTCCAGATCGATGGCCGCGGCGCTTGCTGCGCCGCCAGCAGCAGCACCCTCGGCCGCCAGCGCCAGCGGGCTCCACGTGGCCGCAGCCAACGTCAGCGTGATCGCCAGGCAGAGCGGAGTCTTGTTGAGCACGGGTGCTTCCCCAATTGGTTAAGAATGGGTGGGCACACTATGTCTACGACGTTTCACTGACATGACATCTGCAAGCGCGATCACGCGCAATGTGTGGCGACGCTGCCGCCGGCTGCGGCACACTGTGGGCCTCTCCCGCCTGTCGCTGCCCATGAAAATCGTCGAAGTTCGCCACCCCCTCGTTCAACACAAGATCGGTCTGCTGCGCGATGCCGCCTTGAGCACCAAGGGCTTCCGCGAACTGGTCACCGAGCTGGGCACGTTGCTGGCCTACGAGGCCACCGCCAATCTGGACACCGAATCGCACGTGCAACCCGGCTGGGCCGGGCCGGTCACCGTGCAGCGAATTGCCGGCGCAAAAATCACCCTGGTACCGATCCTGCGCGCAGGTCTGGGTATGTTGCCCGGCGTGCTGGCGCTGATCCCGGCCGCGCGCGTGAGCGTGGTCGGCCTGCAGCGCGACGAAGAAACCCTGCAGCCGGTGCCCTACTTCGAACGCCTCACCGGCCGCCTGGAAGAACGCGACGCATTGATCCTGGACCCGATGCTGGCCACCGGCGGCACCCTGATCGCCACCATCGACATGCTCAAGCGCGCTGGCGCACGGCGCATCAAGGGCATCTTTTTAGTGGCCGCACCGGAAGGTCTGAAAGCGCTGGAAGCGGTGCATCCGGATGTGGAGGTGTACACCGCCGCGATCGACGATCACCTCAACGAGAAGGGCTACATCCTGCCCGGCCTGGGCGATGCAGGCGACCGGATTTTTGGTACGCGGGTGGAGTGAGCTAAAGCCCCTCTCCCCCCGGGAGAGGGGTTGGGGTGAGGGTACGGTGTGTCGGTGTTCCTGCCGACGCCGTACCCTCATCCGGCGCTGCGCGCCACCTTCTCCCGGTGGGAGAAGGAACAGCCGCGGCATCGGGCATTGCGTTGAAAAACGCCCGCCTCACCGCGTAGACGCCTCAATCGCAGCACTCACATACACCAGCGGCGCATTCCAGTTGATCGCCACCTCATTGCTGGCATAACTGCAGGCGTTATCCAGATACGACAACGCCGGCAGTTTTGAGGGATACGCCACCTTGCAGTCCTTGGCATCCTGCTGCCCGGGTTGCGGGCCGCCGGCCAGCCAGCCGGGGACCGGCGCGTCGATGCCATCGGCTTCGGAAGGGCGATGGTGGATATGCATCGGCGTGCGCTGCCCTACCCCGGTAACGAACGACAACCCGAGCGGATTGCGCCCCAGGATGTAATCCAGCTGCGACTGCGCGGCATCCAGAAATGGCCGCTGCCGAGTCAGCCGGTAGCCCTGCATCAACATCATCGCGCGGTTGAGCACGACTGCATTACTGCCCCACACGAAGTCGGTGTCCGTCATCGCCAGACGCCACGGAGAGGACTGCCATTCATCGGCAAGACGCTGCGCCAGACCAGTGATCTCACGCGCGATGCGTGCACGGTCAGCGTGCGGGGTAAGCTGGTCGCGATGCTCGCCCAGCGACATCCACGCCAGTCCGCCGACATTGCTCCAGCCCGGCACACTGGCCGGCACATTGCGCGCGATCATCGCGTTGTAGAAGCCATCCTCGCGCGTGCTCACATACAACTCCGCCGCGGCCCAGGCAAATTCATCGTCCACCTGCGCATCGTCGTAGCCACCGGTGCGCACGTCATCGGGCTGGCGATAGATCACATCCGGGTGCTGCTGCGCCCACGCCCAGGCACCGCGCGCGGCTTTCAACATACGCGCCGATGCGCCGGGATACTGCTTGTCGAACGGTGCATACACGCGGCTGGCCGCCGCCATCACCGCAGCGAAATCCAGTGTGGCCGCAGTGGCCTTCATCACCACATAGCGTTGCTGTTTGGCCTGCTCGGGCATCACCAACCCATCGAACTGCTTGTCGGTGAGCTTGTGGTACACGCCGCCATCGGCCGGGTCCTGCATGGCCAGCATCCACTCCAGATTCCACCAGGTCTCCTGCAGGATGCCGGGCACACCGGGCGCGTCGTTGGGGATGGTTAGCGCCTGCGCCTTGAACAGCGCCGGATACTGCTCGTAGGCGGCCAGCAAGGTGTAGGTGCTGATGCCAGAATTGACGATGTACTTGTTGTAGTCACCGGCGTCGTACCAGCCCTTGGGCGCACTGATCACGCTGTCGGCCGGACGCGTGGCCGATGCCGCGGAAGGGTGGATACGCACCTGCGTATCCGGGTGCCCGGCCGCACGCGCGTAGCGCCCGGCAAACTGCGCCGGCAGCGCAGTGCTGGCGCGATTGAAATAGAACGCCTTCAGCGATGCATCGAGCACCGGCTGATACGCGCCGGCCGCGATCGGGAACGGATCGGACGCCGGCAGCCCGTCGATTTTCAAGCGATACGTGCCTGCTGTCCGCACGCTGGAAAAATCCGCCACCCGCGCCTGCTGGCCGGCTGCGCTCCACGACGCTGCAGGCTGCAAGCTGCCTTCCAGCACGCGGCGCCCTTGCGCATCTTCGACAGTGAAGCGGTCCGAGCCGGTTGCCGCGCCTTGCGGCAACCCGACCACTGCAAGCTTGGCCGAGCCGGGTAGATAGCCGAGCTGATTGACTTGGATGCGGCCAACGGAAGGGTCATCCGCGGTCTGGGCGGAACAGCCTGCAGAAGCAAGCGCGAGAACGACGGTCGGGATGGCGTGGAAAGGATTCATGCCCCAATGGTGGCGGCATTGCATAGCAGCGACAAGCACACCTTGCCGACATTGGCCGGAGCGTGCCATCGGTTGCCCAGCCACGCACCATCACCCTACCGCAGTGCAGGCCGCGATCTGCTCCGATTCTGCGACCGGCTGCCGATGCGCGCAGTGCGGTATCAGCAATTCCACCGGGTTGGTCGGCTCTTTCGCGGAAACGCTGCAAACCGCTCACCGCAGGCAGCGACTTCACGTTGAAAGCCCGGCAATTGCCGTCATTTCCGCCAATTCTTTCCAGCAGCATCGAACTACCTTGGCGGTGCGGCGATGCCATGTATCACCGCACCGCATCGACCTGCCGCGCACTCGCCATCCCGAGTGGCCAGGGCATGGCCTTCCTCATCATCCAAGGATCACAGATGACTACCCAGCCGATCACACGCCTCTCCCATTCCACCCGCACTGGCTCGATGCCGTGCAGCATGCGGCGGCGTCCGCGCATAGGGAGATGCCTCGCCGCAATGCTGTCGATGGGTCTGCTGACCCTGAGTCAGACCGCGCTGGCGACCAAGCAATGGAACGCCAATGCCAACCCGACCCTCAACAATTGGATCTCCGGCATGTACACCAACATCACAGGACCGTTGCAGACGCTATTGCACCAGTGCGAAACCGCGCCGCAGGCCACGTGCGAGGTCACGATCCTGGCCAATGGCGGGGTCCACACCAGTGCGACCGATGGCAAGCAACACTTCACGCTCCGTTTCACCGGCAACCCGGCTCCGTATCTGGCGTGCCATGTCTATCCACAGTCACCCGGCAACACCAACGACAAACGTCTGCAAGGCGCCACCTGCTACGACGCACAGCACAACGGAACCTACTTCAAGCTCAACTGATCGCATGCGGCGATCGCGCCAGTGTTGGCGCATGCGCCGCTGACAGGCTGTTGCGGGCAGCGCAGGGTGGGCCGTGGCCCACCCTGCGTCGCTATGCAGGCACCGACATGCGTATTGCGTCCTTCGCAATGCGAGTACAGGACATGGCCGCACTCAACGCGCCGGCGTCGCCAGCTGCACTTGCGCCTTGCCCACCGGGTTACGCGGGTCGCTACCGCCGCTGAGCACGTTGCTGCGCTTGTCCCATTCCACCGTCTGCAGGTTGCCCCACACGTGGCTGGAACCGCGGCCGCCGGCGGCGGTGTCGCCGGGCAACTTGAGCGCGTGGCCCATCGCTTGCAGCGCCTTGGCGGTCTGCGGCGAGAACGCGTTGCTCTCGGCCTCGATCACGTCCGGCAGCCACTGGTGGTGATAACGCGGCAAGGCGCTGACCTGCTGCGCGTCCAGACCGGCGTCGTAGCCCAGGATGCCGAGCAGCACCATGGTGATGATGCGGCTGCCGCCCGGGGTGCCGATCACCGCGACCTTGTCGGCCGATTCCATGAAGGTCGGCGTCATAGAGCTGAGCATGCGCTTGCCCGGCTTGGGTGCGTTGGCGGCATAGCCCATCACGCCGAAAGCGTTGGGCGTGCCCGGCTTGAGCGCGAAGTCGTCCATCTCGTCGTTGAGCAGCACGCCGGTGCCCTTGGGGATCAGGCCCGAGCCGTACAGCAGGTTGACGGTCTGGGTGGCACCGACGCGGTTGCCTTCGCTGTCGATGATGGAGAAATGCGTGGTTTCATCGTCTTCCAGCGGGGTGGGACTGCCCGACAGCAGATCGCTGGGCGTGGCCTTCTCCGGGTTGATCGTGGCACGCAGGCCCTGCGCGTAATCCTTGCTGGTCAGCACGCGCTGCGGCACGGCGACAAAGTCCGGGTCGCCCAGGAAAAAGGTGCGGTCGCGGTAGGCGCGGCGCATTGCTTCCACCACCAGATGGGTGCGGTGCGCGTCGTCTAGCTTGTCCAGATCCCAGCCTTCCAGAATCTGCAGCATCGCAGCGAGTGCGATCCCGCCGGAGGACGGCGGCGGCGCGGTGGTGATCTTCCAGCCGCGGTAATCGAACTGGATCGGCGTGCGCTCCTTGACCCGATACCCGGACAGCTCGGCGGCCTTCCACTGTCCACCGGCCTGCTTGACGCCAGCCAGCAGTTTCTTGGCGGTTTCGCCCTTGTAGAAGCCGTCAAAGCCCTTGTCGCCAAGCAGCTTCAACGTAGATGCGAGCTCGGGCTGCTTGAAGATGTCGCCCTCGGCAATGGGCTTGCCGCCGCGCAGATACACCTCGCGCGTGCCGGGGTAACGCTCCATCACTTCGCGCCGCGAGGCATAGCCCTTGGCCATGCGCGCGTACACTGGGAAGCCCTCGGTGGCGATGCGGATCGACGGTGCCAGCGATTGCTTCAGTGGCAGCCGGCCGTGTTTGGAGGCCAGTTCCACCAGCGCGGCGGGCAGCCCGGGAATACCGGCCGACCATGGGCCGTTGACCGAGCGGTCGCGGTCCAGCTCGCCCTTCTTGTCGAGGAACTGCGCCTCGCTGGCAGACTCGGGCGCGTACTCGCGCGCGTCCAGCATCACGTCCTTGCCGGTCTTGGCATCGTGCAGCAGGAAGAAGCCACCGCCACCCAGACCCGAACTGATCGGCTCGACCACCGCCAGCGTGGACGACACCGCGATGGCCGCATCGAAGGCATTGCCGCCTTCGCGCAGGATCTGCAGGCCGGCATCGGTGGCCAAGGTGTGACCGCTGGCAATCGCCGCGCCCGGCGGATGCGCCGCCACCGGCGAGGTCGCAGCCGCCGCAGGTTTGCTGCCATCGGCAGACCACGCCGGCGGTGCCAGCACGAAGGCCAGCAGCAACAGGCCGCGCGCAGAGAAATGTCGGGAAAAAATGCTCACGGGGCGGGAGGCTCCTGTTCGTACAGTTCGGGGTGATCGCGCTGCAGCTGCATGAGCTTGGCGAGCAGTTGATCGTGGGTTTCCGGGATGGCCGGATCCGGGTCGATGCATTCGACCGGGCACACCACCACGCATTGCGCCTCGTCGAAATGGCCCACGCACTCGGTGCAGCGTGCCGGGTCGATGACGTAGATGGTTTCGCCCATCGAGATGGCCTGATTCGGGCACGCCGGCTCGCAGACATCGCAGTTGACGCAGAGCTCGTTGATTTTCAGCGACATATCGGCAACACCATGCGATGCGCGGCAGCGCGATTCAACCGCAGGCGCTGGAACGCAACGTACTGCTGCAGGCAGGCGCACATGGCGCGGATCAACCAGGGGACAACGCCGTGGGCGCTGTCGGAGACCGGCCTGACACGGCCGGCTCCGGTGGCATGCGAATTCAGCAGCATGCGGCTGGATCCGCATGCTGCGGCCGGATGCGCCCTCCCGCGCGTCCGGCTTGGTACGGCATTACTTGGCTTCAACGAAGGTGTATTCCACGCCCTTGGGCTGGACGATGGTCTGCACGCGCGCATTCTCGGCAGCATTGCCGATGAACAACACGCGCACGCCCTTCATCGAATCGGCCGGCACGTCCTTGAACGCGGCGTCGATCAGGTCGGCCATCTTGGTCGAGGCCGACGAGCCGAACGCCAGCATGTTGCCCGGCTGCACGCCACGGGCGAGCGCGGTCTTGACGCTTTCCAGCTGACGCTCGTAGCTGCCGGCGAATTCGGCATCGGACTCCGGCGGCAAGTAGTACAGGAACGGGCTGTTGGTGGTGGCGCCCAGGTTCTGGCCGACCACTTCCTGCAGGTACTTCTTCCAGCCGGCGTTGTCGTCCTTGGACGGTGCGGTCAGCGCAGCCGGGGCTGCGGCGGCGGTCGGTGCCGGCTCTTCCTTCTTGCAGGCGGTGACGGCCAGAGCGGCGATCGAAGCGAGCACCAGCGCGCGCATTGTGTGTTTCATGAAACTCCTCCCTTTGAAAAGCATGTGGTGATGTGACTGCTAGAGAATCAGGCCTGCGCGCGGGATTGCCGCACCTGCCGCAAGGCCTCGACGACCGAAGCCGGAACGAAACCGGACACGTCCCCGCCCAGCCGCGCGATTTCGCGCACCAGCGAGGACGAGATGAAGCTGTATTGCTCGGCCGGGGTGAGGAACAGCGTCTCCACCTCCGGGATCAGATGGCGGTTCATGCTGGCCATCTGGAATTCGTATTCGAAGTCGGACACCGCGCGCAGACCGCGCAGCAGCACACCGGCGCCCATGTCGCGCACGAAGTGGGCCAGCAGCGTATCGAAGCCGCGCACTTCCACGTTGGCATGTGCGGCCAAGGCTTCCTGGGCGAGCTCGACGCGGCGCTCCAGCGGCAGCGCCGGCCCCTTGGACGGACTGTAGGCAACACCGACCACCACCCGCTCGAACAACGGCGCGGCGCGATTCACCAGGTCGATATGACCGTTGGTGATCGGGTCGAAAGTACCGGGATAGACAGCAGTGCGGCTGTTGGCCACGCTCATACGGAAACTACCGGGGTCGGGTCGCTGTTCAGTGTAGCAGCGGCCCGGCGGTACAGCGCATAGCGCACCTGCTGGGTGGCGCCTTCGCGGTGCAGATGCCAGCCGGCCGGCACCTGCGGCGGTAGTTCGGCCGGGCCTTCCAGATACAGCCAGGCATCCGGTGTGAGGTGCGCGGGCAGGCGTTCCAGCACGCTCGGCCACAGGCCGGCGGCAAACGGCGGGTCGACGAACACGATGCTGGCCTGCGCGGCGGGTGCGCGCTCCAGCCAACGCAGCGCGTCTTCCTGCAGCACCTGCACCTGATCGGCCGCATCCAGCTTGGCCACGTGCTCGCGCAGCCGCTGCACCAGGCCAGGGTCGCGCTCGATCAGGGTCGCATGTGCAGCGCCGCGCGACACCGCTTCCAGGCCCAGCGCACCGGAACCGGCGAACAGGTCCAGCACACGCGCACCGGGCAGGCGCGGCATCAGCCAGTTGAACACCGTTTCGCGGACGCGGTCGCTGCTCGGGCGCAGGCCCGGCAGATCCGGCACCGCCAGCTTGGTGTTGCGCCAGCGCCCGCCGACGATGCGCACCTGCCCTTCCGTGCCACGTGGCGCCGGGCGTGCGGGGCGGCTCATCGCAGCGTTCCGGATGGAGGACAGCAAGCGCGGGAGAGTGGCAGGACGCGTGGCGGCATGGAGCAAGGCAAGGCAAACGGGGCCGCCATGATAGCGCTGCCCGGCGCTGGCGCCGCTGGTGTCGCAGTGCGCCGACATTGCCGGATCCACCGGCTTGCCTTGAAAAAATCCCCGTGCGACCTCATCCCCCAGGCCATCGGCCGCACTGCGGCCTGGACCACCACGGAGCACGACCCCAATGACCGTTGATACCGACAAGCAGACGCTTGGCTTCCAGACCGAGGTCAAGCAGCTGCTGCAGCTGATGATCCACTCGTTGTACTCGAACAAGGAAATCTTCCTGCGCGAGCTGGTGTCCAATGCCGCCGACGCCGCCGACAAGCTGCGCTTCGAAGCATTGGTGAAGCCGGAACTGCTGGAAGGCGGCGGCGAATTGCGCATTCGCGTGGACTACGACAAAGACGCGCGCACCGTCACCATCGACGACAACGGCATCGGCATGAGCCGCGAAGATGCGGTCTCGCATCTGGGCACCATCGCCAAGTCCGGCACTGCCGACTTCCTTAAGCACCTGAGCGGCGACCAGAAGAAGGACGCCAACCTGATCGGCCAGTTCGGCGTGGGGTTCTATAGCGCCTTCATCGTCGCCGACCAGGTCGACGTGTATTCGCGTCGCGCCGGCCTGCCCGCCAACGAAGGCGTGCATTGGTCCTCGCGTGGCGAAGGCGAGTTCGAAATCGCCAGCATCGACAAGCCCGAGCGCGGCACCCGCATCGTGCTGCAGCTGAAAGAAGGCGAAGATAGTTTTGCCGACGGCTGGACGCTGCGCGGCATCCTCAAGAAGTACTCCGACCATATCGGCCTGCCGATCGAAATGCGCAAGGAACATCACGGCGAAGAAGCCGACGCGCCGGCCGAGCCGCAGTGGGAAGCGGTCAACCGCGCCAGCGCGCTGTGGACGCGCCCCAAGAGCGAGATCAGCGAGCAGGAATACCAGGAGTTCTACAAGCACGTCGCGCACGATGCGGGCAACCCGCTGGCGTGGAGCCACAACAAAGTCGAAGGCAAGCTGGATTACACCTCGCTGCTGTTCGTGCCCGGCCGCGCACCGTTCGACCTGTATCACCGCGATTCGGCCAAGGGCCTGAAGCTGTATGTGCAGCGCGTGTTCGTGCTGGATCAGGCCGAGCAGTTCCTGCCGCTGTACCTGCGTTTCATCAAGGGCGTGGTGGATTCGTCCGACCTGTCGCTCAATGTCTCGCGCGAGATCCTGCAATCGGGCCCGGTGGTGGATTCGATGAAGTCCGCGCTGACCAAGCGTGCGCTGGACATGCTGGAAAAACTGGCCAAGGACAAGCCCGACGAGTATGTGACGTTCTGGCGCAACTTCGGCCAGGCGTTGAAGGAAGGCCCGGCCGAAGATTATGCCAACCGCGAGAAGATCGCCGGCCTGCTGCGCTTCTCGTCCACACACGACACCACCGGCGCGCAGAGCGTGGGCCTGGCCGATTATGTCGGTCGCCTGACCGAAGGCCAGGACAAGCTGTATTACCTCACCGGCGAAAGCTACGCGCAGATCAAGGACAGCCCGCATCTGGAAGTGTTCCGCAAGAAGGGCATCGAAGTGCTGCTGCTCACCGACCGCATCGACGAATGGTTGATGAGCTACCTCACCGAGTTCGACGGCAAGTCGTTCGTGGACGTGGCACGCGGCGACCTGGACCTGGGCAAGCTGGATTCGGAAGAAGACAAGAAGGCGCAGGAAGAAGTCGCCAAATCCAAGGAAGGCCTGGCCTCGCGCATCAAGGCCGCCCTCGGCGACGACGTGGCCGAAGTGCGCGTCTCGCACCGCCTGACCGATTCCCCGGCCATCCTTGCCATCGGCCAGGGCGACCTGGGTCTGCAGATGCGTCAGCTGCTGGAAGCCAGCGGCCAGGCCGTGCCGGAAACCAAGCCGGTGTTCGAATTCAATCCCGCCCACCCGCTGATCGAAAAGCTGGATGCGGAACAGGATATGGACCGGTTTGGTGACCTGAGCCGCGTCTTGTTCGACCAGGCTGCGTTGGCGGCGGGTGACAGCCTAAAGGATCCTGCGGCGTATGTGCGGCGGTTGAATAAGTTGTTGTTGGAGTTGTCGGCGTAAGGCTTACGACACACGTGTGATACACCAAGACCGGCGCATGCGCCGGTCTTTTTTTGCGCATCTCTCAGGGCGACTGTTGGAAGAGCGGCGGCAGCGGTGTCCGACACCAACCGATCCGACAACGGCTCGCACTCCTCCGGAACGCATCACGCTGATGGGAGGATCGCTGACAGCCCTGCCGAAGGTAGCAACAGAAAAAAATCATCTGTCGGGCTTTGGTACCGAGTCTTCGTTGTCGGAATCATGGCCAGGTACGCCCGAAGCCTGCGCGCATGGTGCGCGCTCCGGCCAAAGCGCAGGCAACGTCATTGAAGCTGTGACGGCCGGCGCTTACGCCGATGCCAACACCCAACACCCGAACGCTGGCCCTGCCGAGTAGCCGGTCTCCGGTTCGATGCGGATCTGCAGGGTGGCGCGGCCCGCCACTGCTGCCGGCAAGGCGTAATCCACATCGACGAAGTCCAGGCCGCGGTTGCCGTCCAGGCGTTCGTTGGCGATGAGTTCGCCGTCGGCGAGGAGGCGGAAGCGGCGGCGGGTTTCGTCGCCCCAGTAGCGTAGGCGCATGATGCTTGCCTTGCTGGTGTTGCGCAGGGTGAAGGCGATGAAGCCGCCGGTGCGGGCGTCGCGGCCGGCGCGGCGGCGGTAGCTGAGCGCGTAGGAGCTTTCGCTCTGCAGGCCGTGGGCTTTTTCGGATGCTTCGTCACCCAGGGCGACGCGGTCCAGTGCGCGTGTGTCGAGCGCGTGTTGTTTTGCTTCTGCTGCGGCCTGCTCGGCCTGTTGCTGCTGCCATGCGGCGGTATCGCGGTGTTCCAGATAGAGCGCGCTACGGCGATCGAACTGGGCGTAGAACGGGGAGAACCGCCAGTGCTGGGCGCCGTCGCTGTAATCGAACGCGGTCTGGCCAGCCACCGGCTGCAAACGCTGCAAGACCTCATCGCCGCCGATCAATGCCGGGGTCTTGCCCGACCATGGCTTTGCCGCATCGCCCAGGTCCGCAGCCAAGACCAGCGGCCCCCGCAGCACCGAGACCCAGGCCGGGTCGTCCGCTGCGGCTTCCAGGCGCAGTGGCATTTCGAACGACAAGCCGAGCGTGTCGCCAGCGCGCCAGACGCGGGTGATACGGAGATAGCCCTCGCTGACGGCAGCATCGACAGGCTGGCCATTAAGCTGCAACACCGGCGACTGCGCCCAGCCGGGCACGCGCAGTGCGAGCGTGCGTTGCTCTGCCGGCGCCGCATCGACGCGGAGCGATGCACTGCCCTGCTCCGGCATCGCGCTGTGCAGGGTCATGTCCAGCCCGGCGGCATCACGCACGCTGGAGGGCACGTAGAGGTTGACGTAAACGCCCTGCCCGTCCTGCCAAAAGATGGAATCGCCGAACTGGGCGTGCGCTTCCATGCCGCTGCCGACGCAGCACCAGAAGTCGTCGAATGGCGAGGACCAGCCGCGCGCTTCGCCGGCCAGCATCGGTGTCATGTAGGTGAACATGCCGGTGCGCGGATGCTGCTGCGCCATCACGTGGTTGAGCAGCGTGCGCTCGTAATAGTCGAAGAACTCCGCCTGCGGGCCCCACTGGTACAGATGGCGGGTGAGCTTGAGCATGTTATAGCTGGCGCAGTGCTCGCAGGTCTGCTCGGTGAGAAACTTCGAAGTGCTGTCGGGCTGCTGGAAATATTCGCGGTCGCCATTGCCGCCGATCACGTAGGTGTGGTGATCGGTGACGGTGTGCCAGAAGAAGCGCGCCGCTGCGCCCGAGGCGGCATCACCGGTCACTTCGTACTCGCGTGCCAGGCCGATCAGCTTGGGGATGTTGGTGTTGGAATGCTGGTGCACCAGTTCGTCGCGCTGGGCGATGAGCGGATCGAGCACGGCGTGATGGTGCAGGCGTTGCGCCAACGCCAGCCACTGCGCATCGCCGGTTTGCACATGCAGCTCGACGAAGGATTCGTTGAGGCCACCGAATTCGCACGACAGCACTTTCTGCAACTGCGCATCGTCGAGTGCGGAAAACACCGCTTGCAGATAGCTAGCTAGGCCCACCGCGACCTGCAGCGCCTGCGCGTTATCGCAATGCGCATGCACGTCGAGCAGGCCGGCGAACAACTTGTGCCAGGTGTACAGCGGTGCCCAGCTGCCGTTGAGATAGAACGGCGCCGGGTCGATCTTGCCTTTCTTCAGTTCATCGAACACGGCGCGGCCGCTTTCGATCTTGCCTGCGGCATTCTTGCGCGTGAATCCGGCCACGTAGCCATCGCCTGCATGCGCCTGGCAGCGTGCGAGCTCTGCGACCAGATAACGCGCACGCGTGCGGCATTGCGCATCGCCGGTCTGCGCATGCATCAAGGCCAATGCGCTGAGATAGTGCCCCAGCGTATGTCCGGCGATGGTGTCCGCTTCCCAACCGCCATACGCCGGCGCCTTGGGGTCGAGGCCGGCGTACAGCACGAAATTGTGCAGCAGCCGGTCCGGCTCCAGCCGCATCAGATAGCGTCGATTGGCGTGCAGCGCATCCAGAAACAGCGACGGGGTCAGCCTGACCTGCGCCAACGGTACCGCGCGGATACTGCCCGGTTGTGCGGCGTTGGCCTGCGCAGGAAATCGCAGAAAACCCGCAGCAACCGCCAGACTGCTCCAGGCCAGAAAGCGCCGCCGCGACAAGCTCAGCGCGTGGTCGGTGGTGTGTTCGGTAACGAAGACATCGGTCATAGGATCAGCTTAGCTCCTGTCGGTGCGCGCAGACTGCGCGCGCCGTTACAACCCACACTGGCAGAAGCCGCCAGAGAAGCGATTGCGTGGCACCGCCTGCGCACGCCCGACCGAATCGGGTGGCGCACGCCAGTGCACTGAAACGGCGGCGACGACACGGCGGCGATCAGAACTTCACCGTCGCACGTGCCCAATAGAACCGACCAAGCAGATCGTAGGTCGCCACATCGGTGTTCGCATTGCCCACGTTGTTGGAGTAATACAACGGTGGTTGCTTGTTGGCGATATTGTCCACGCCCACTTCAAAGCGCGTATGCCACGGCTCCACGTTATAACCGAGCTGCAGGTTGTTGTAGACGTAGGCGCCGATCTTGCGCACCACCGTCGGCTCGCTGGAGTCGGCCGACAGGCTCTGGTCCGGATCCGAATTGCCGATGGCGGTGTTACCGACATAACGGATGCGCCAGGTGGCGCTCCAATCGTCCAACGCCCAATTCACGGTCCCCAGCGCACGCCAGCGCGGGAAATTGCCGTAGGCCTGGGTGTAGCGGCCCACGTTGTGGATGGTGACCGAGCTGGGATCGGTGGTATCGGGCAGCACGTCGTAGCGGGTGAGATAGGTGCCATTGAGACCTGCAGTGAAATTGCCCCACGGAGTGGATGGCAGGCGATAGGTCAGATTGAAATCGATGCCCTTGGCCCAGAGCTTGCCCAGGTTGACGGTGGGCTCGGCGATGTAATTGATGGTTCCGTTGCCGTTGCGATGGATCAGCGCGCAGAAGGAACTTGCCGAGTTGGCGAAACATTGATTGAGCACGGTCTGCGCCGACACCGTGGTGATGGTGTCTTCCAGATCGATGCGCCACCAGTCCGCGCTCAGCGACAGGCCATCGATCCACTGCGGGTCGTAGACCAGCCCCACATCGTAGGACTTGCCGGTCTCCGGCTTGAGTTGATAACCAGCCACCACCGCGCCGGACACCTTGCCCGACACCTGACCATCGGATTGCTGATAGCTGCCGTTGGTCGGCACGTTCGCGCAGGCCACGCTGTTGCCGCCGGTGTAACCGTTGCACGGGTCGTTGACGGTGGCCGCATCGCCGGCCACGCCGGCATACAACTCGTTGATGTTGGGCGCGCGGAATACCTGCGAAACAGTGCCGCGCAGCAACAGATTTTCGATCGGGCGATATTCCAGCGACACCTTGCTGTTGGTCTTGCTGCCGACCGAACTGAAATCGGAGAAGCGCGTTCCCAGGGTGATGTTCAACGCGTTGATGCCGGGCAAGTCCTTGAGCAGCGGGAACAAGGCTTCGGCATAGGCTTCCTTGACGTCGAAACTGCCGCTCAAGGTGGATGCGCAGAATTCGATCACACCACACAGGCCGTCTTCATCGCCAGTCCACAGCGCATCGGAGGCGGTGGTCGAGCGCTCCTTGCGATAGGAGATGCCGGTTGCCAGGCTGACGGTGCCGGCCGGCAAATCGAACAACGAACCGTTGGCATTGGCCTCGAATTGCTTGACGGTGTAGACGCTGGTCACGATGGGGTTGACCACCATGCCCTGCAACGTGGCGAGGTTGCTGCTGTCGTTGAGGTTGAAGAAATTCAGCGGAGTACAGCCGGCAACCGCCGCGCCCGCACTGCCGCACTTGACCACGCCATCGCTGTCCAGGAACGACGGGCCGATCGCCTGATTGAACGTTGCATAGTCGAGAAAACCGTTGTTGATCGATTTCTGTTTGACCTTGCCGTAGTTGAAGTTGGCGTCCCACTGCCAGGAGCTGTCGCCGAAGTGACCGCGCAAGCCCGGGCTGATCTGGAAGTTGTAGGTGTTGTATTGATAGCTGCGATTGCCCAGCACGGTGGCGCGCGTGTTGAGGTCGTTGTAAGAGGTGCCGGTGCTGCGATCGGTGCCGAAGTTCACCCCGAACGGGTTGTAGTAACTCTGCGACGAGACCAGGATGTTGTCGCCGTTGGAGAAGATCGGAATCGGCGCAATGATCGAGGCCGATTCGGTTTTACTGAACCAGGTGTTGACGTAGCCTTCGACATTGTCGGTAAAGCGATAGGTGCCTAGCAGGAAGGCATTGGTGCGCTTTTGCGGGGTCTGCAGCAGATTGAAGGGTTGGTAGTTGTAGGAGTCGGCGCTGGCGTTGTAGCAATGGAAATCGCCCGGGCCAGCGCGGCCGCTGACGCCGCTGTTGAGGGTGACGCGCCCGCAACCGTTGGCCTGCGCGAGTTGATTCGATTGGTCCGAGCCATCGTTGAAATTGACCGTGCCGGTGGGCGTGGCCGAGGAGCCCTGCTTCACCGGTTGCCCATTGGTCAACGCAAGCGCGTCCTTGGAATAGTCGCGCGCCGCTGCCGAGACCGGGTCGATGTTGTGGTACGACAGGCCGCCGATCAGGCTGCCGCGTTCCCAGGTCTTGCCGGTGGTCAAGGCGAAGTTGCGTCGGTTGCCATCGCCCTCGCTGCTGGTGCCGAAGTCGCTGCTGAACTGCACGCCGTCGAACTGGCTGCGCAGGATGAAATTGACCACACCACCGATGGCATCGGAGCCATACACCGCAGAGGCGCCATTGCTGAGCACTTCGATGCGCTCGATCATGCTGGCCGGAATCGCATTGACGTCGTTGTAGGCGAGCCGGATGCCGTTGACCAGCACCAGCGTGCGCTTATCGCCCAAGCCACGTAGCGAAATCGCCGAGGCGCCGGTACCGCCGCCGTTGTTGGTATACGGGTTGGTGGCGTTGCCGGCGATCGATGGCAGCTCCTGCAGCAGATCGCCGACGGTGGCCTTGCCGGTGGCGGCAATCTGTTCCTGGCTGACGGTGATCACCGGATTGGCGGTTTCGGTATCCACGCGGCGCAGGCGCGAGCCGGTGACGACCACGCTATCGAGCGTTTGCGGCGCATCGCTCGTGCCGCCTGCCTGCTGTGCAGCCACTGGGGCGGCCGCAGTTGCCGAAAGCGCCAGCAACAGCGCGCTGGCAAGCATGCTCGGCACGGGCCGCACACTGGCAACGGTGGTCCGTGAGAAAGGCAACAGCAACATCGGCATGCGGGGCTCCTGATTCAAACGACAGACAAACGGCGGGCAACACACGCCCGTGCCGGCGTGCACCAGCGCGGGTGGAGACAAGTGGCAGCGGCGCGTCGCAGCGACATCTTTGGCGACGGCCATACAGTGGACACGCAGACAACCTGCGATGCGCGCGACCAGCTGAGGCCGCGCAACGACGCGAGTTATCTAAAGAGGTCATTCCGCACTGGAGTCGCCCATGCGCTCCAGTTTCATCAGCTGGTCACAATGTGCCTGTGCGCACGCGCTACGTCTTGTCGCATTTGGCGACCACGCATGCGGAAAACAGCATGGTTCGCATCTGAACGATCATCGGTTGGCGTAGTGTTGGCAGTCCAGTCCGCAGCTGGACGTGCCTTTGCGCGGCAGTTTTTGAGGCAGCTGCGTCGATGTATCGCTTGTCGCTACCTGTACTGATGTTTGGGCGCGCCGGCAAAAATGACGGCGAGCAATGCGCATTTTCCTGTGCGCATTGCTCACTCCAACAGGGCACACAGTGCGCGATCAGACAGCGTGCCGTGGCACGCAAACCGCATCCATCACGGTGCGTGCGTGGTCGGCGTTGCCGGGTTGCGATTCCATTGCGGCGTTGGCGATTGCTGCATCCAGCGAATGAAGAAATCCAGCAGACGGCGTTTGCCGTAATCGCCACCGGCACCATGATCGCCGCCAGGTACCACCAGCAGATCGAAATCCTTGCCGGCCTTGATCAGGCGGTCGGCCACCTGGAAGGTGCTGGCCGGGTCGACATTCATGTCCATGTCGCCGGTGACCAGCAGCAGATGGCCTTGCAGCCGTGCTGCGTTTTCCACATTCGACGATTCGGCGTACCACGGCCCCACAGGCCAGCCCATCCATTGTTCGTTCCACCAGATCTTGTCCATGCGGTTGTCGTGGCAACCGGAATTGGCCACGCCTGCCACATAAAACTCCGGATGAAACAGCAGCGCGCCCAGCGCGTTCTGGCCGCCTGCCGAGGTGCCGTACACACCGACACCGCCGGCGATGTCGTACCACGGATACTGCGCAGCGGCGACCTTATGCCAGGCAATACGATCCGGCAAGCCGGCATCCTTGAGATTGCGCCAGGCCACATCGTGGAAGGCGCGCGCGCGATTGTTGGTGCCCATGCCATCGATCTGCGCCACAGCAAAGCCCAGCCCGGTCAGCGCCGGCACGCGCGTGGTGAAACTCTTCGGCACGAACGAGCCCTGCGGGCCGGCGTAAATGTATTCGATCACGCGGTAGCGCTGCTGCGGATTCAGTTGCTGCGGGCGCTGGATCACGCCCCAGATCTCGGTCTTGCCATCGCGCCCGGTGGTATGGAACGGCAACGGCGGCTGCCAGCCAGCGGCCTGCAAACGACTCAGATCGGTACGCTCCACCGTGCGCGCCAGGCTGCCATCGACGCTGCGCCGCAACTCCAGCACCGGCCCAAGATCCACGCGCGAGTAAAGGTCCAGCAACCACTTTCCATCCGGCGAGTAACTGACCTGATGGTCGGCGGCGGTTGGCGTCAATGCAGTGAGTCCGTTGCCGTCCAGGCCGATGCGATAGGCGTGGCGGTAGTACGGGTCTTCGCCGGGCTGCATGCCGGAGGCAGTGAAATACAGCTGCCCTGCGGCCTCGTCGAGGTAATCGAGCTTGCGTACCACCCAATCGCCGCGGGTGACCTGGCGAATCACCTCGCCGCTGCGGCCGTCGTACAGATACACATGCTCCCAGCCATCGCGTTCGGAGGCCCACAGGATCTGCCTGCCATCGGCCAGATCCCGCCGCGCGTGCTTGCCGCCGTTCTCGTGGTCGCCACTGAGTTCGGAGTATTCGATAAAGGTGGGCGAGGTTTCTTCGATCACGGTGCGCGCGGCGGCCGTGCGTGCGTCCACTTCGATCACCCGATACAGCTGATGGCCGCGTGCGTTGTATTCGAAGGTCAACCCGCGGCTGTCCTTCCACCAGACCATCTCGCTCAAGCTGAAGGCATTGGGCAGCAAGGTCATCGCCACCGGCTGCGCCGCGCGCGTGGCGATGTCGAACAACACCGGCTGCATCACCGGCAACACATCGCCGGGCTTTGGATAGACCTGTTGGTGCAACTTGGGTTGCACCTGATCGGCCGGTGCGGATTCGATGTAATAGACCATGCGCGGCGGTGGCGCCTTGACCCGATACGCGGCCAGATGCTGCGAATCCGGCGACCACTGGATGCTGTCGAGCGCGTAGTAATCATCGGCACGACCATCACGACTGAGCACGCTGCGCTCGCCACCGGCCACCGGCGCGATGACCAGATTGGCTTGCTCCACCCAGGCGCGCCAGCGGCCATCCGGCGACACCTTGGCCTCGCGTTCGCCCTGCTTGAATGGCAGACGCATGTCCATCGTCTCGGCCGGCACATCGCGCTCGGGCACATGTTCGCAGCGGTAGCGCGCCAGATCGCATTGCCAGCCCAGCTTCGCCAGCTGAAAGCCCAGGCGCTGCTGTTGCAGCGTGGGGTTCTCCAGATGCAGTTGCGTTGCATCGATGTCCTGCGCACCGGCCTGCGTCAACGCTGCCGCCAGTCGCGCATGATCGAAGGCCAGCGTATTGCGGCCACTGGCGGCATCCACCAGGTGGTACTCGATGGCCGGCGCCTGGTTGGTGCGTGCAACACCGCGCCGATACAGGAAGCGTACCGCATCGATCCAGACTGGCGCCGTCGGTTGCTGGTCGACCAAGGACGCGTAGTGATCGGACAAGCCGATAGCCTGCGCGTACTGCGCCGGTGTGGGCGTGGGCGTGGCTGCGACCGATGCAGCCACTGCGCTTGCCGATAGCGCGCAGAGCGCGATGCTCAGGCACCACGCTGCGATGGTGTGCCACCGGGAGGTCTGTGTGTGGTGCAGCGTTGGCTTCATGCGTTTATCCGGGAATGGAGCGTGGTCACGATCAACATCTGTCATGTAAGTCGAGATGGGACAGCGTGGTTGATGCAATGCGGTGATTGCCCGAGTCGGGCACACCCTGATTGGGCTGCCTGCACGCCGACGATTGCGTAGCGTCGCCAGCATCCAGCCGCAGCGTGGGCGCCAGCGCTTTTTCAGCCGCGTTATGGCGCATCGCAGTGTGTACTGTCGGCAGCGCTCGCTGCAGGCAGACGCTGCGGCTGCGGCGCCAACACTTCCCATTCCTGCACCGCCAGCGCGGCGTGGTGGGTTCCGGCGCCGGAGGCCTCCAGCACCACGCGTACGCAGCGCGTGGTCACCGGCACAAACGACACCGCTTCGTAGCGATCGACGCGCGTGCCGTAGCTGTCGGTCGGCTGCACCGGATGCCATTGCCCGCCCTGGCGAAATTCCAGATGCCAACGCGCAGGCGGCGCCACGCCGATCTGCGCACCGGCCGGCTGATCGGCCCAGAACACGATGCGGGTGCGGTCCAGGGTCACCGACTGTGACCAGCTGTATTGAATCCACTGCTGCGGCGGATTGTTCGGTGTCCAGCTTCCCCATAGTTGCGGCGGCAGCGGATTGGCCTTGACGATGCCGTCGTTGAGCGCGGCCATCCAGTACTGCAGCGGAATGTCCGGGCCGTTGGACGCGGTGGCGTAGGCGGCAGGCGCCTGATTGCGCTGCGGCGGTATGGGCGGCTGCGGGCGCCGGGTCGGGGTGACGGTGCGAATGCTGGCCGGTTGCGTGCTGTCGTCCCACTCCAGGCGATCGATCGCCACGCTGCGGCGGAAATGCCCGCCTCCCTGCGCATCGGCGGTGTGATAGATGAGATACCACTGCTTGTTGAACGCAACGATGCCGGGATGCGAGGTGGTCGAGGACACTGGCGGCAGCACGATGCCGCGATAGGTCCACGGGCCCAGCGCAGTCGGCGCGCTCGCATAGGCGATGCACGCGTGATACAGCGTGGGCGTGCAGGCGGAATCGCGGCCGGCATTGTTGGCCGCGTACGCCAGGTAATAGCTGCCGTTGCGCTTGAACAGCCAGGGCGCTTCGAAATAGCCGGCCAGCGTCTCCACCCGCACTGGCGTGCCCTTGAAGCTGACCATGTCGCGCTGCAGCTCCACGCCATACAACGCGCCGAAGGTGCCCCAGTACAGATACACGCGCCCATCGTCGTCCACCAGCACGGTTGGGTCGATGTTTTGGATGTCGTTGGTGCCTGGCACCGACTGGGACACCACCGGCCCTTGCGGATGCGCATCGGTCCAGGGGCCGAGCGGGCTGTCGGCCACCGCCACGCCGATGGCGAACGGATCAGGGTTCGGCGAATTGCGCTGCTGCACCGGCGCATACAGGTAATAGCGCCCATCCGGCCCCTGCACGATCTGCGCGGCGTAGGCGTAGCGTTTCTCTGCCCAGGCGAACACCTGCTGCGGGCGCAGGAGATCGCGGTGATGCATCCATTGCCCGCTGCCCGGGTCGCTGCTGACGAACATTTGCCAACCCGGCATGACGAATGCGTTCTGGTTGGGCGCGGCGGTATCGCGCCCGGCCAGGATGTACAGCTTGCCGTCGGCGACCAGCGGCGCCGGGTCGGCCGAATAGCTGCTGCCATCGGCCAGGATCGGGTTGCCGGGTGCATGCAGGCGCTTGCCTTGCGTCTGCGTCTGCGTCTGCGTCGTCGTCGTCGTCGTCGGCGACGTTGGCGTTGGCGTTGGCGTTGGCGTTGGCGTTGCGGCGCATGCTGGAACACTGGCCAGCGACACTGCACATGCCAGCGCAAACACGCGAGTGAGGATGCGCGTCATGGAGTGGCGGTCTTGATCTGCACCGTCAGCGGGACCGACACCTGCCCGGTGGGCGCTCGCCCCTGGGCCGTACCGGTCAATGCGATCTCGCCGGGGTGCGCGTAGCGCGCAGGTGCCAGCGCCGGCCATTGCACCGGTAGCCGTTCGCGCGAACCGTCGTTGTACTGCACGCTGACAAACCCCGGCAGCGTCGGCGCATGCCCAGCCATCGCGCTCACCACTGGCAACGCCTGCACGCTGGTGATCTGCCCCGGCGGCGTGGCGCGCAACCAGATGCTGGCCTTGATCGGAATCGCGCCTTCCACCAAACCTTGCAGCTCCACTGCGCCCTCCCCGCTCAAACGATCCGCAGGCAACTGCGCCCACTGCACCGCAACCGGCAGCACGCTGCCGTCGGCGAAGAACGCGGTGATTTCCTGTGGCAGCGAGGGCGGCTGCCCGGGCGCAATGCGCAGGTCGATCGCCTCGAGCTGGCTGGGCAGTTCGGAAAACACCTGCCATTCGTCCACGCCGACTGCCGCATGCCCTGCCGCAGTGGCTTGCGTCGTGAGCACTGCACGCAGCCCGGTTGTCACGATGGGCGCAAAAGTCGCCGCGCTCGCTGCGCCGCCGCCGGCAATCGGGTAACCGCCCTTGCCCACGATGTCCTGCCAGCGCCCGTCGCGCAGGAACTGCAGCTTCCAGCTGGAGGGCGGCGCCACGCCGCCATCGGGCTGATCGTCCCACAACGACAGCGTGCTGGACGACACCCGCACAGGCCGTGGCCACTGGTACTGCAACCAGACCGCTGCAGGTTGCGCGCGGCCATAGCTGCCCCAGCGACGCGCGTTGCCTGGCACACTTTCGGCAGCGGGAATGAAGCCGTCGTTGAGCGCCTCCACGCGGTGATGCGCGCTGGTGACCTGGGCGCTGGCAGTGGCCATGCCCTGTAACGGCACCTGCTGCAGTGCCGGCGATTCGGGCGCATCCACTTGCACATCGGCATGGCCGGCAAGCGTGCCATCGTTGGCCAGCAGCCGCAGCGTATAGCGCCCTGCGCGGGTGAAGCGCACCGCTGTGCGCAGTGCGGAGGTATCTGCAAACAGCGCTTCACCGCCGTCGGGCGCGTGCTGTGTCTGCCAGTGCACTTGCAGCGCACCATTGGGCAAGCCGTCGTCGCCCGCGCGTCCATCCACCACCACGGTGCCATCGGAACCGGGATCGTCCAGCTGCCATACCTGCACCTGCGGTGGCGCATTGCCGGCGATTGCAGGCGCCGGCAGGCCGCTGTCGAAAACCTGAATTTCCTTGATGCCGGTCCGCGTACTGCCGGCATGGGTCACCACCACACGCAGCGCCTGCGCACGGATCGGCGGAAAGCGCACGCGGTTGCGATTGCCCTGCGCAAACGGTGCATCGCGCACCTGCCCTGGCACGGTCTTCCAGCTGCCGTTGTCCTGGTACTGCACAACGTAGATCCATGGCGCGGCGTAACCGGGAATGGTGCCAGACGCAAAGCCGTGTGGCTCGCCAGCGGGCGAAGAACTGCGATAGAAATACACCACCAGCTGATCCACTTGCCGTGCTTGGCCCAAGTCCAGCGCAATCCAGTCGCTAGCCAACGGCGAGCCGGCCGTGCCCCAGAACGGCGTGCTGGCGGTGCTGCCATCCACCGCCGCAGACGCGGCAAATCCGGGCGCGGCGAAGCTGGCGGTGACACCGGCGCCTTCGGCCAGATTCCGGCTGGCAGTGGTGGGCAGTGACACATCCACACCGGCCTTGGCCAGGATCTGGGCGGTGCGCGAGGTGCTCGCAAAGCGCACCTGCGGCATCGCAGCCAGTTGCAGGGGGTGTGCGTCGAGCACTTGCGCCACACCATTGCGATTGACCGCATCCGGCGCTGCACTCACCTTGCCGCTCGCCGGGTCGTAGATCACGTGTGCCAGCCGGTCGACGCGAAACGCCAACCGGCCATCCAGATACACGCTATATCCCTTGCCCACTTTGCCGCCGTAATGGGTGCCGGTGCGATCCCACACGATGCTCAGGTTGCGATCGCGATAGCGCAGATGTTCGGCGGCAAAATACGCCCAGCCGATATCGATCGGATACAGCTCGATCTTTTCATCGCTGCGCGGGCGCAAGCCCATCGCGTCCTCAATCATGCTGAAGTTGGTCGCACCCAACTGGGTGTGGTGGATCCATGAGCGGTAGCCGATCTTGCCGCCGTTGCCTGCACTGCCCTTGGCCCAGAATTCGTTCTGGTCCGGGTAGCGGTTGTCGCCGTCGATGTAGGGCGCCCACGCGTTCCAGTACAGCAATGTGCGGTAACTCTGCGCGCTCAGAAATGGGCTGGGGTAATCGCGCAGCGCCTCGCCCAACAGACGGAATGCGACGGTGGCGTTGATGGTGGAAAAGTTGTTGCTGCCCGCATCGGCGCCGCTGCTGCGCGCCTGCAGATCCACCTGGTTGGCGGTATAGAACGGAAACAGCGGGTACTGCGCCGCATCGGCAAACAGGCGCAGTGCCCGCACATATTTGGGGTCATAGTCGGGCTCGCCCTGCTTGGGCATCAAGCCCACGCTGAAGGGGTAATAGTTATTGGTCTCCTTCCAGTCCACCGGTAAGCGCGGCCCGCTGGCCTGGCGGTGCTTGAGCAGATCGCCGTGCAAACCCACCGAGTCGGCGGAGTCGCTATGGTCCTGCCACAGCACCTCGACCACCGCCTTGCGGATGCGTTGCGCTGTGGCCTGCATGCGCTGCGCCGTCGCGGTGTCGCCGGCCAGCAACGCAGCCTGCGCGGCGGCCTGCGCGTTGGCATAGACATAGGCGCTTTCGGTGCGATCCATGCGAATCTGGCCATGTTGCTTGGCCCAATCGAACGACACCGCATCGGCGTCGTTGCCGGTCATCGCGGCCCAGTCGTACTCGATCAAGCCGTTGTGATTGAGATCGTAAGCGGCCAGGACGCCATCCACATCGCCGCTGCCATAACGCGCCAGTTTTTTCGCGAGTGCGGCCGGCCCGCCATGCAACTGCATCGACCGCCATGCGGCGGCGGTGATGTATTGCGCATAAGAGTTGGACCAGTGTTCCGGCGAGCCGGGGTTATCGGTGTACTTGCCGCCGCCGGCGGCCTCGCCTGCACTGAGCCAACTGCCGTAGGCATACAGCGGATCGCGAAGATACTTCAGATCATCCAGAAACATGCCGGTGGTCAGCACGATCGCGTTGTTGTAACCAAGCACGCCTTCGATGGCGACCGGAAACTGGTAGTCGTTGCCCGGCACGTTGGCATCGAGAAAATTGAAGCGCAGCACCCACCAGCGATAGAACAGGCTCTTAGTGATGTTCTCGTCGGGCGTGTCCAGATACGGCAGGTTGTCCATCCACCAGCGGTTGTAGCCGGCGACATGTGCCTGGTAGGCCTGCTGCGGCGACTGTGCGGCGATGCGCAGGTACTCGGTGCGCGCTTCCGGCAGTTCGTGCGTGAGCAGGCCCAGCTGCACTTTCACTGCAGCAGTCTCGCCGGTGGCGGGCACGGCCACCTCGCGCACCAGGCGCTTGCCTTGCACCTGAAAGCCATCGCCGGACAAGCGCGGAAACACCGTGGTGATCGCGTTGTAGGCAACGAAGGCGCCGGTCAATTCATTGCCGTCTGCATGCTGCGCCATCGGCGAGAGCGCCTGCACCGATAGCGCATGCGCTGCGCCATCCAGGCTGGAAAAGGTGAGACTGGCCACTGCGACATTCTGTTCGGTGATGTACTTGACCAGCCGCATGCGCACGCCCGCGCCCGCATCGTCGTACACGCTGCTGAAATAACTGGGCGTTTGCCGTCGCTGCGTGGCGACTTCCTTCCACTGCACCGGCTGCGGGCCCTGCATGGACTGGATGCGCAGCAGCGCGTCGTAGTCGGTGGCATGCCAGTACGCCACCTGGCCAACGAAGCCGGGTTGCGCAGGTTGGTGATCGGCCAGATAAGCGGCGCGGCCACGTGTCAACAACCACTGGTTGTTATCGCCTGCCCCACCGCCCTCGCCGTCGCGCGCCAGCATGCGGTCGATCCAGAAATCCTTGCCCGGCGCCTGCCCGGCCCCGTGTGCGATATCGGCGGCATAGATCCTTGCCAGTTGTCCGCCAGGCGCGAAGGCCACACCACTGTTCGGCACCGGATGCGCGAGCCCGCGAAAACGTGGCTCGCCGATGGCGGCGTTGGTCGCCGCAATCGGAGCATCCTGCACGTCATGGGCGATTGCCGACGGCGCGCTCAAGACCGCACACCCCCAGAGCAGCGCGGCCGCACCGGAACGCTGCGTCACCCGCAACCAGCGCCGGTGCCGATATAGGAACGCCATCACGCCGGATCTGCGCAGGCGCAGGCGTTTTGAAAGCTGCAAGTCCACGCGATCAACCTCTGCACCGGCACTTCAAAACTCCACCCGCAACCTGCTCCAGAAGTAACGGCCCAAAGTGTCGTAGGTGGTGGCATCGGTGTTGGCCGCATTGGAGTAGCTGTAGAACCGCGGTGGCGCGCGATTAGCGAGGTTATCCACGCCCAGCGCGAGCGTGCTATGCAGCGACGCGATTTTCCGGCTCAGCGAGGCGTTGTGATAGACCACCGACCCGATCGGAAAGTAACGGCAGCTGCCATCGGCTTCGGTGTCGGCGCAAAAATCGTCGTACGCGCTTCCGTTGACGGTACGGCCCAGATAGCGGGTGGTCCAGCTTGCATGCCACGGCCCGTTGTCCCAGGCCAGATTGGCCACCGCACGCCAGCGCGGCATGTTGCCCCAACTGGAATTTTCGCCAACATAGTTATGCGTTTCACCGGCAAAACGAAAGCTGGAGAAGAAGGTCGCGTCCAGACCGGCAGAGAAATCGCCCCAAGCGGTCTCGGCCAGCGTGTAGTGGATCCCGGCATCGTAGCCGCGGATATCCACCTTGCCGCTATTGTAGGAAAACGGCACCGACACGCGGGTCAGCTGGCCAGCCGCATCGCGCTGAATCAACGGGCAGAACGCGGCGTCGCGTCCCTCGAAGCAATCGTTGACCACTTGCTGCAGGCCTACGCCGGACAGCATGTCGTCCAGCACCACGCGCCAGCTGTCCACGTTGAGCGACAAGCCGGGCATCCGATCCGGGTCGTAGACGAGGCCGACGTTGTAGGAGCGACCGCGCTCGGGCTTGAGCTGAAAACCGACGTTGTTCGCACCCGACGTCACCACATCGAACTGCGCAGTGTTGCGGAAGCTGCCATCGTTGGGCACGTTCGCGCAGGCCGGATTGGGCGTGCCGGTGAAGCCTTCGCAAGGGTCCTGGAAATCGCCGGTGTTATCCACCACAGCCGTGTACGGCGAGCCATACAGATCCCCCAGCGCCGGCGCGCGAAACACCTGCGAGCCGGTCGCGCGCACCAGCAGGTTGGCGATCGGCCGCCATTCGATGCCGACCTTGCTGTTGGTGGTGGCGCCCCAGGCGTCGTACTTTGAATACCGCGAACCGAGATTGAGATTCAGGCTGTTGGCAAACGGCACCTCTTTCAATAGCGGCACCAGCAGTTCTGCATACGCTTCGCGTACCGATTCGTCGCGCCCCTGCTTGAGGATGCAGCCATCGTTGTAGTCGCAATTGCCGTCGGCATCGGCAGCCGCCACCTCGCTGCTGGTGCCTTGCGCAAACTTATTGGTGCGATAGACCAGGCCGACGGCGGCCTGCACCGTCCCGGCCGGCAGTTCGAACAGATCGCCGTTGGCGCTGATATCGACAAAGCGCATCTGGCTCTCGTCGATCAGATCCACCGGCCGCTGGGTGCCGCGCAACGCGGCGATGGTGGCCGGGTCGTTGGGGTTGAAGATATTGATCGGCGTGCAGCCAGCAATCACCGCACCCGGCGCACCGCACTTGACCACCCCATCGCTGTCAAGGAACGAGGCACCCACCGCGTTGTTCAACGCAGAAGTGATCGAAAACCCGGTGCGCACCAAGGTGTCCTTGTAGCGCGCATAGCCGGCTGCGGCGTCCCATTGCCAACTGGTGCCTTCCACGCGCCCGCGCAGCCCGGCCACGATGTTGGTCTGGAACATCGTCGCAGTGTAGACGCGCGTATTGGCTTGCGTGGAGCGCAACAGATAGCGGTCCAATTGATCGCCGAACGGGTTGTAGTAATTGTCGGCCGCACCCTGCATCTCCATGCCGAACGCATCCAGCCGCGAGGTGGTCTTGCTGCGGGTCCAGAACACGTCCATGTAGCCCTGCACGTTCGGGGTGAACTCGAAACTGCCGTGCAACGAGGCGTTGGTGCGCTCGATCGGCGTGATCAGATACTGCGCATCGTAGACGTTGTAGCTGTCGGTCGCGCGTTGATAAGGGCGAAACGCATCTTCACCTACAGCGCCAGGTGCAACGCCCTCTGCGGGTGTGAGCACGCGCCCATCGTTCAAGAACGCGCGCGTGTTGCCGCCACGGATTTCGCTGACCTGGCCGTCGAGATATTCCACTGCCTTGGCCGCGTAGCCGCGATCGCGGTTGAACACCGGGTTCATCGAATTGCGACTGAGCCCGAGAATCAGCCCGCCGCGCTCCCAGGTCTTGCCCCATTCCACCCCCAGCGTGCGGCTGTTGGCATCGCCATGCGTGCTCTGTGCGTAATCGACCGTGGCGGCAAAACCGTCGTACTTGTCCTTGAGAATGATGTTGACCACGCCGCCGATCGCATCGGAGCCATACACCGACGAGGCTCCATCGGTGAGCACTTCCACCCGCTCCACCATCGATGCCGGAATCGCGTTGACGTCCACGCCCGGCGCCGAGGCCACGCTGCTAGCAGGACCGGCCATGCGATGACCGTTGACCAGCACCAGGGTGCGTTCGGGCCCCAGATTGCGCAGCGACACCAGCGCGCGGCCATGGCTGAAGCCGGAGTTGAGCGCCGGGCCCGGCATGAAGCCGGCCATCGCCGGCAATTGCTGCAGCAACTGGCCAAGCGTGCTCTTGCCGCTGTCTTCGATGCGCTGCCGGTCGACCACGATGACCGGGCTGGCCGTCTCTACATCCACGCGGCGCAGATGGGTACCGGTGACGTTGATCTGATCCAGGGTCTGGGTGGCGTCGTCGTCGGGTGTGCGCTGCTGTGCGCCTGCCGGCACTGCAACGATGGACAAGACCAGGATAATTGCCTTGACCAACGGATGACGCGTGGAAACAAGGGGTTGCGACAGAAAGGCGGAGCGGCTGGGCGACATCGGAATTCCTTGTGCTTTCGTGGGGACAACGGCCAACCTGCGCGCACGGCCAAGCCGCACTGCGACAGCGCAAGATGAGAGATCGATCGCGACAAACACGACACCAGTGAGTTGCCGCACGAAGCGGCAACTATCCAAGCAAGACGACGACGCTGCTCTCCCCCTGAGAGCACGTGACCAATCGATGACAGATCACGTCAAAAAATCTTGCGGCAACGCCTCGGCGCCGTCTTGACGAATTTATCCGGCAGCCATGCGGAAATTCACGTGCTTGTGTCGACATGTCGACATCACGGCCAACACCGTGGCGCGATCAGCGCAGCTGACATGGAAAGCAACCAGCTTACCGAGCGCACAAGATCCCGCGATCGACGCCACCGACGCCACGCTGTACCCAGCGCGCGCCGCGTGCCGATTCCGGCACTGCGGCACGGTGCGTCACACGTACCACGCCTGCACCTTCACCACGGCAGCGCTGCCAGACAACGCCACGCGATCCGCATGTGGGCCTTGCAGGCGTGCAGGCTTGCCGTCCACGAGCACACGCTCCAGCCGCGTGCCTTGTGGCGCACGCAAGGTCAGCCAGGTGCGCTTGGGGGCCTGCTCCGGCAGTTGCACCTGTGCATCGATACGGCGCGCATCGACATCCGTACGCAGCGTCAGCGTGACCTTGCCCCAACGCGTCGGCGCTGCGGTGATACCGACTGTTGCACCGCTGCCCAACCAGGCACGCGGAAGCGCACGCGCAAGAAATAACTGCTCGCCGGCGCTGTCGTCGCTGACCAGCATCCAGCGCAGCAGCAGCGGGATAGTCATCTGCGCGGGAATGCAGAACAACGGCATGCCGCCGGTGATGCCGCTGACTTCGCCCGCTGTCCAGCTGCCGCGCGTATGCACCTGGTAGCGGTGCGCATAGACGAACAACAGATACTCTTCGATGCGATCCAGGCGCAGCAGCTGTTGCGCATAACCGTAGGAAATGAATCCAAGCAGATCGCGGCTGCCCGGCTCCGGCGGCGCGATATTGGCGACCACGCCAATGCTGGTGCCACCATGGCCGCGCAGGCAATCGATCACCAGGTGAGCCAACTCGTCCGGCAACACATCGGCCTGCAACAGTTCAGCGTAGGCGCGGTGCGGCCATTGCTGCTCGCTGGGTTTTTCCTGCAGTAGCGATTGGCGAAAGGTGAGTTTGGCGCCAGGCAATGGGCCGACATAGGGCGGCGATACATCGCGGCGCACATTGGCACGCAGGCTGGCTTCCAACCGCGTGCGCAATTGTTTGGCACGGCGCTGCCATTGGTTGGCCAAACCGGCATCGCCACCGAGCGTGCTCCAGACCTGCGCGATGTCTTCCCAACCGCGAATCGTCAGTGCGCTATTGGCGTAATACGGTTTCCACCACAGCGACGGATCCGGAAACAGACAGGCATCGGATTCGTTCCAGCCGTGCAGCAGGCCATGGCCATGCGCGTTGCGCGGTAATGCCAGCGCCTGGTCGTGCAGCTCGCACAGCAGCTGCGCGGTGGCGGCGATCTTGGGCAGCAAGCGGCGCAGCCGCGCCGCATCGCCGGTATAGCGCAGATAGCGCGCCAGCAGCGACAGGGTCAGCCCGAACTGCCCGACCTCCGGCCCGCGCATGTTCGGCAGGCCATCGTCCTGCACGAAGGCGTCGAAATAATTGTCCAGCACCGCCGCAGCCTGCGCGAAGCGGCCCCATTCCAGATTGGCGTAGAACGAACTGGTGAAGGTGTCCTGGAAACCGTCGTACTCGTTGCCGTAGTAGTCGCGCTCCACCGCGCCGTACTTGGGGTAATCGCCACCGGGCCGCACCACCAGCTCACGCACGAACGCGAACTGCGCCATGTCGTTCCAGCTGGCATCGGGCAGCTGCGCCTGCACCGTACCGTCCAGGGCCTGCTGCCAGTACGCGGCGAAATCGATCAACGCGGCGTAGAACTGTTCGGCGGTGGCCTCTTTTCGCGAAGGCGCGAACGCGGGATAGCTGTGCGTGTAATGCACGCCAACGATCTCGCCGCCGCGCACATGCATCGTGCGATGCCAGGTCTGCACCACGAAGCGATCGCTGGCACGCACGTCGGCAAAGACCAGTACGTCGTACCAGGCATCGGCCCCGCCCTCGCGGCGCATCACCTTGCGCACTGCCGGCATCCACCCGCCCAGCATGCCTTCCTCGCGGCGCTTGATCAGCGCCTCTTCGCCCAACTCGGCAAACGCCTGTTCAGGGCGCGAGGTGCGGCTGCGGCCATTGGGCAGGATCGGCATGGTGTCCAGGCTTTCGCGCGTGCCGACAAACGTGGTCCACGGCCAGCGCCCACCGTTGTCCTTGGGGTCGAGCAGCGAGGCCGGTGGCGGCGCGACATCGCGCACCTGCGCCTCGTCCGGGTCGCCATCGCGCAGCAGGCGGTCGGCAAGCAGATCCGCCTCGGCCATCGCCACCTCCGCCAGCGACATGCCGAAGTACGGCTTGCCCTCGGCCGGATAGGCAGGCTCGGTGCGTTTGTCCAGGCGCAGCATGCCGGCCTCGGTCCACAGCGTCAGCTGGCCCTGCGGGTTGTCGAGATGCTCGTAGACGGTCCAGTCCTGCTGCAGATGCCGAAAGCGGCACAGCGTGCTGCCGACATGCGCGGCGGAGGGGAGTGGTTCCAGGCGTGGCAGGGCCGGTGGTGGCAGCGTCGTCGGCGTTTGCAGTGTCCCCGGCATTGCGATCGCAGCACCTGCACCCACCACCGCGGTCGCTGCCATGCCCTGACGCAAAAACGTTCTACGGTCCATCGTTGCGCCCCGAAGTGATCTCTGCCCCATCGTGCGGGACAACGCGCCCGGCGTCTTGTGGCACGTGTCCGGCACCTGTGCGGAAATCTGCACACAAGCGGGCATCGATCGACTCACAGTTGTGCCTGCTGCGATGCCGAGCCTGCTGTCTGCAGTTTTATACACAACCGGCGGTAATGGCGGCACCAGCGCCGCCCTGCCGGCGTGGGCTGCGTGATTGGCACGGATCTCGCTGCAATCGCAGCCAACCCAGCGTTGTGGTGCAGCACCTGTCTGGCCAACCCGATGCCTTCCGCGACAGCGGCGATGGCGGCAACGGCGGCTTCCGTGCGTCGGACGGACGGGATGCCAACGCCGGACTCGGCGTACCCGACGGTGCGCGCCTGCCAGCATTGCTCAAACACGCAGGATGTCGGCTGCACCGGCTGGCGCGCTGCCATAGCAGCCACGTGCAGCGCCTGCTTGTCGCCCCTGCCATTTGGCCAAGTGACTTTTCGGCCACGCCCGAGTGTGCGGTGACCGCCACACTGCGGCACAGACGCAAGCTGCATCGTCGCCAGACAGCCGCGCAGCCATCACCCGTACACAAGGAACGTCATGCAGCCACAGCCACCTCGCATCTCGCACATTGCCCGCGCGGCAGCACGGGTTGTTGACACCAGTGCGCACTCCGCCAAGCTGTTGAAACGTTCAGCGCGTTACTTGCTGTGGCTGGCCTTGATCGCGCCCTGCATCGCACACGCGCAGGTCGATCTGTCGCAGCTGGATGCCGAGATGGCCGCCCCACGCACCCAGATACTGGTCCTAGGCAGCGTGCACTTGTTACAGTTGCCCAAGGGCAGCGACATCGGTGCGGCGCGCTTGCAACCGTTGATGGACCGGCTGGCCGCCTACAAGCCGACCATCATCACCGTAGAGAATCTTTCGGGAGAAACCTGCGATCTGATGCGGCGCCATCCTGCAGTCTATTTGCCGGAAGACAGTGCGACCTATTGCCCCGACACCAGCGACGCGGCACGTGCCACCGGGCTGGACGTTCCCACCGCGCTAGGCCAGGTACGCGCAGCGCTCGGCACCTTGCCGAGCGCGCCCACACCGGCACAGCGTCGACACCTGGCCGCGCTGTTTCTGGCCTCCGGCGATCCGTCGTCTGCGCTGGTGCAATGGTTGCAGCTTGCGCAGGCCGAACAGCGCAGCGGCGATGGCCTGGATGCGGCGTTGGTGACGCGACTGCGCGCCATGGAAACTCGCCCGAACGAGAGCGACCAGATCGCGGCGCGACTGGCCGCAAAGCTCGGCTTGCAGCGCGTCTACCCGGCCGACGATCACACCGGCGACAACGTGGACCTGGGCGACCCTGTCGCATACGGCAAGGCCATCCAGGCGGCGTGGGACAAGGCCGCACCGCGTGCGAACGCCATGCGTGAGCGCGAAGACCAACTGGCCAGCGAAGGCAAATTGCTGGAGCTCTATCGCGCGATCAACCTGCCGGCCAGCCAGCAGTTGGCCATCGCAGTGGATTTTCGCGCGGCATTGAGCGAGGGCTCGCCACAACGCTACGGCTACCGCTACATGTCCGGCTGGGAGATCCGCAATCTGCGCATGGTCTCCAATGTGCGTGCCAGCTTTGCCGAACATCCCGGCGCCCGCGTGCTCGCAGTGGTCGGCGCCATGCACAAGCCCTGGTTCGACAACTGGCTAGGACAACTGCAGGGCGTGGATATCGTCGATGCGGCGCAGGTATTAGGCACTGAAGGGCAGTGAGTACAACGACTTCAGCATGACGCTCTAGGTCAAAAGCCTAGTCAGTCGAGGGCGCGGTGCCCTCACCGCTCGCGGGACACGCCGCAAGTACGTCCATGTAGGCTCGGTGGCGGCATCCATGCCGCCACACGGTCCCGCAATCGGCGAGGACACCGCACCAGAGAGTTCATTGGTTGCTTTCTTGCAAGCAGAGTTAATAGGTTGCTTTCTTACAAACTTGGCCGTTGATCTGCTTGCGTTGGAAGGATGACAAAACGCGCCGTTATCCGAACGCGGACGTCATGCCTTGCTTGCACCATGCACACCGACACTCTCGACTGGTCCTTGCCCGCCCACCGTCGCGGGACCTTACGCGGCATGGATGCCGCGTAAGAGCCTACACGGACGTACTTGCGGCGTGTCCCGCGACGGTGGGCGGGCAAGGGCCCTGCAGCAAACCCACAGATCATCCGCTCTGCAACTGATCTACCCGCACTGTCCAATCACGTTAAAAATCGAAAGGAACATGCGTTGGTGGCCGAGCTGGAACCGGGCGATGTCGAGTCGTTCATCGACACTGCCGGGCGAAGCAGCCAGCGATTTACCGACTCAACGACCTGCAGAGCGTGAACCTCGAGCCAGCTACCACTAGATACGACATCAGACTGAAGGCCCTGCACTCGATGCAACAGATCGACAACGGCCGTCGTCCACTCCGAGCTCTCAGCTCAATACGTCCAACAAGCTACCCAGCATCTCGTCGGAGCGCCGTAGCGCAGTGGCGTTGGCCTGGAAATCGTTGCGTGCCGATAGCCCTTCGACCAGATCAGTGGCTGGCGCAGAAGGATCGGAGCTGGCATCGACCACGCTGGCCGCCACTCCACCATTGGCTTGCGTGCTGGCCGCAACGGCCTGACGCGGACTGCCGTCCACCGGCTGGCGTGCCACATTGCTGGCGGCCACCTGCTGCCGCAGCGCGGCGACCTGCATTCCGGAACTGGCGATGGGACTGATGCTCATGGTGGCTCCGGTGCAGAAACTGAGAAAAAACCGATGATGTTTGTTTACCGACCAATCAGCACAATCGTTGCTGGCAAACGCGCTGTGCTGCTGTCGCTCTTACGCCATCCAAGCCGCGTGGCAAGCGTTCCTTACGTGAGGACAACCGGCGGACAGAAACTGCAATCCAGGTCTAGCACTCACCGATTCCGACCACACCCGCCACACGGCTGCGTAGTCGCCTCACGCACGCTCAATACGTGCCGACCCGCACACGCAGCACCACAGGCACCTCGCCCGCCGCATCCACACGACCGAAGTTGAGCCCGTAGTCGGTCTGGTCGCCGTTGAGCTGTCTTTCGACCTGCCAGCGCCCGTCCACATACCGCCCCTGCTCCACCCGCAACAGTTGTCCATGACGGGTATCGGCCGCGTCGCGGAAAAATTCAATGCGCGCGGCCATGCCGGTGACCAGGAACTCCTCCGGCCCCAGCTGCGCCACCAGCAGCCGGCCGGCGTGGTCGTCGTTGCCGGGCAGGATCGCCGGCGCATCGCCCCACATCGGCGCGCCGAACGACACCTTGGCCGCCCAGTCGCCGAAGCGCAGCGTGCGTTGCGGCGCGCCGGGCTGTTCGGCCACCGCCTGCAGCCGGCCGTAGAAGGCCGCCTGGGCCAGGATCCGCTGCAACGGCGCCAGCAACTTGAAGTTGGCCGCATGCGCAGCGATCGCGGCGCGGTTGGCGGCGCTGTCCTGGTTGCCATCCATGCCGAACACCGAAAAACCGATCCCGCCCTGCCCCAGCACATGGAACAGATACGGCGCCGTGGCCGCTTCGAAGCCGGTCTCCGAGACCCAGGCCGGATTGTTCGGCCGCGCGTACTGGCCGATGACCTTGGTGTACTCGTTGTAGTCGTTGGTATAGATATCGGTGCCGATGAAGTCGATCGACGGCGTGGCCGCGCGCCACAGCGCGAACATGTTCACCGTCGCACCACCGGACGGGTAGTCCAGCCCTGGATAGCGTTTGCCCTTGTAGCGCAGCCAGGTGTTGACGTAGAGCGGCAGCGGATAGGCGCGCTTGCCGGCCGCAGCCACCTGTTCGATATACGCCGCGGTGGCATGCGCATTGAAGGCCTCGGCGGCTTCGGCACCGAACAGCTGCTGCCAGCTGCCCTGCGGTTTACCCAGCGCTTGCGCGATTGCGGCAGGCACGGGCTGCGCGAACGCCGCCTCACCGGCCGGGCCATGATCGCGCACAGTGCCGATCGCACCAGGCTCGTTTTCCACCTGCACCAGGATCACCGTGTGGCGCTCGCCATCGACCTTGCGCAGGTGCTGCATCAACGCGGTGAACGCACGCGCATCGGCCTGTACGTTGGCGGCCACATGCGGTGACAACACATCCACCGGTTCGCCATTGGCATCGCGCATCCGCGGGTAGGTGGCCTCGTCGCGCTTGATCCACTCCGGCACGTAGTGCATCTGGCCATTCTTCCAGCTGCCGAACCACAACAACGCCACACGCAGACCACGCTTGCGCGCGCCGGCAATCAAGGCATCCACGTTGGTGGTATCGAAGCGCCCCGGCGCCGGCTCGAACTGCTCCCAATACACCGGTGCTTCCACCGTGTTGGCATGCAGCGCCACTACTTCGTCCAGCGCCTTGGGCAGCACGGCCGGCCAGGCGCTGGAGTTGTGCAGCTGCGCAGCCAGTATGGTGTAGGGCGCGCCATCGACGAACACCGCATGGCGGCCATTTTGGGTAACGAAGCGCGGCAGGTCTTCTGCATTGGCCAGCAGCGGCGCGCTACCGGCCAACACCGCGAGCGACCACAGCAGGCCTGCGATACGGCCGCGCGGTTGCGCCATTTTTCGGGCAAACAAACACATCATCGGGCCTCCGACGTTAGTGAGTTCCAATGCGGTGTGAGTTCATGGCGCAGATGGCGCACGAAGAAGTCGTACTGGCGGCGCTGCACATAGTCGATCGGCCCGCTGGACCGGCCCACCGAATGCTCGCCGCCAGGCACGTTGAGCAGGTCGAAGTCCTTGCCGCTCTTGATCAACACATCGACCACCTGCGCGGTGGAGGCCGGATCCACGTTGCTGTCCTGCTCGCCGACGATCAGCAGCAGATCGCCTTGCAACTTGGCTGCGTTGACAACGCCCGAGGCCTGCGTATAGCTGGCATCCACCGGCCAACCCATCCACTGCTCGTTCCAGCTGATCTTGTCCATGCGATTGTCGTAGCAACCGGCAAACGCTACGCCCACCTTGTAGAACTCCGGATGGCGTTCCAACGCGCCCAACGTGCTCTGCCCGCCGGCCGAAGCGCCATAGATGCCGACCCGGCCGATATCGTAGGACGGATCTTTTGCGGCCAACGCACGATGCCAGGCGATGCGATCGGGAAAGCCGGAATCGCCAAGGTTTTTCCACGCTACATCATGAAATGCTTTGGAGCGATTGGCGGTGCCCATGCCGTCGATCATCACCACGATAAAGCCCAGATCGGCCTGCGCCTGCATGCCGATCTGCTTGTCGCCACCGGAGTGATAGCCGAACGGCCAGAATGTCTTGGGCACGAAGGAGTCGTGCGGTCCGGCGTAGATGTTCTCGATCACCGGATATTTCTTGCTGGGATCGTAATCGCGCGGGCGCACCACCATGCCCCAGATGTCGGTGCGCCCATCGCGGCCCTTGGCCACGAAGGTCTCCGGTGCGCGCCAGCCGGCTGCCAGCAACTTGTCGATGTTGCCCTGTTCCACTTGCTGCAGCAGTCCGCCATCGATGGCGTGCAGTTCCATCACCGGCGGCAGATCCGGGCGCGAGTAGACATCGACGTAATGCTGGCCGTCTTCTGCAATGGTCACATCGTGATCGGCGTCGGCGTGGGTCAGCCGGGTCAACTGGCGGCCGTCGAAATCCACGCTGTAGAGCTGCCGGTAGTACGGGTCCTTACCGGCATCCATGCCGCTGGCGGTGAACCAGATGCGCCGCTGCGCATCGTCCACACGCAGCACATCGCGCACGATCCACGGCCCCTGGGTGATCTGCTCGATGATCGTGCTGTTGCGGCCGTCGTACAGATACAGATGCCGCCAGCCGTCACGCTCGGAAATCCACAGAACTTCATTGCCGTGCGCGTCCACATCGTGACGAAAACTGCGGTCGGCATAGACGAAGGTGGGTGCATCCTCGCCGACCGCCACATGTGCGCGCCCCGTGGCGGCATCCACCGCGATCACACGCATGCGCTGGAAGCCGCGCTGCACATACTCGAACGTCACGCTGCGGCCGTCGGCACGCCATTGCAGCGGCGACAGTTGGTAAGGCTGATTGAACAGCGCCGTGTCGACATCGGCCCGCGTGCCATCCAGCGCAAACACCACCGGCCGCTCCACATCCACCGCGTCGCCCGGCTTGGGATATAGCTGGGTGCGCAAGACCGGCTGGCCGCCACCTGCAGGCGCAGCCTCCACACGGGTCACGCGGCGGGCAAGGCCGGGACGCACGCGATACACCGCCAGCCGCTGCGAATCCGGCGACCAGGCGATGCTCTCCGGATCGAAATAATCCTCTGCACGACCATCGGTGCTGAGCCGGGTCAGCTGCCCATCGGAAACGCGGCGCAAGACCAAATTCCAGCCATCGGCCAGCGCTTCCCAACGGCCATCGGGCGAACGACGTGGCGTCTTGTCGGCTGGCACTCCAGGGTCGCGCACCACACCGAAGCCGCGTGGACGTGCCTGCGTGCCGGCATCATCGCGTGCGCAGCGGTAGCTCGTCAGCGTGCAACGCCAGATCTCTTCGCCAAGCTCGAAGCGGATCGCAACGGCGTCACCCTCGCCGTCTTCTGCATACGCAAAGCGTTCGAACGGCAACTGCGGCGCCGTGTAGGTCTTACCTGTCGCCGCCTGCAATGCCTGCGCCACACGCAGTTGATCGAAGGCCGGTTTTTTCTGCAGCGTGGCGACGTCCATGCTGACAAAGGCGAATCCGCCAGGCACCGTCTTGCGGTAGTAAAACGCGCCATTGTCCTTCCATTGCGCAGGCCACGCCACGTTCTCGGTCAACGTACTCCATTGCGCGCGCAACCCCAGCGAGCGTTGGTAATCGGCCACGCTTGGCGCTGCCTGCGCAGCAGTCGATAGCACCACGATGCACGCAGCCAACCCATTCCAGCAGCCACGCAACCAGTGCGACACGCGCGCGTCACGGCGCAGCTCACTCGCCATCGTCCTCCTCCAGCGCCAGCTCATCGCTGCGCAAGCCGCTACGCGCGCCCCAGTGGTAAATGAAGAACGCAATCACCGCTACGCTCAAGGTATCGAACGGATGCGCGATCCAGCCATGGCCACCGAACGTACCGGCCCACGACACCGCCATCACCAGCACGAAGAACACGATCAACCACAGCGATGCACGCACCTGCCGCAGCAGGCGTGCACGGCCCTCGCGTGAGGGCAAGCGATACAGCACGTACAGCACGAACGCGAGCACCTGCAGACCGAGCAACCACGACAAGGTGGGCCAGGTGGACCAATAGATGATCAAGGCGGCGACAATGAACGACAGCGGCCCCAGCACCGCAAAACCACGCACGCGAAACGGCCGCTGCAGGTCCGGCGCGCTGCGGCGTAACGCGGCCACGGTGACCGGTGCCACCGCATAGCTCAGCACCAGCGCGGCCGAGACCACGCCGATCAAGGTCTCCCACGACGGGAACGGCAACGTCCAGAAGATCGACAGGCCCAGGCTCAACCACAACGCCGGTCGCGGAATGCCCGATTGCGGATCCACCCGCGTCAGCACCGGCAAGAACCCGCCGCTACGCGCCCAGCCGTACACCACGCGCGGGGTGGCATTCATGTAGATATTGCCGGTGCCGCTGGGCGAGACCATCGCATCGCAGATCACCAACGCGGCCAACCACGCCATGCCCAGGGCCAACGCGATGTCGTGATACGGCAGTGCAAACACCTTGTCGATACCGCTCCACCCCGGCGCCAATTGCGCAGCCGGAATGCTGCCCAGAAACGCCAGCTGCAGCAGCACATAGATCACCGTGGACAAGGCCACCGACAAGATCAAGGCGATCGGAATATTGCGCTGCGGGTCACGCACCTCGCTGGCCACCGACACGATCGGCGTCAGGCCCAGGTAGGCGAAGATGATGCCGCCGGCCGAGATCGCCGCTTCCACCCCGGCCATGCCCGAAGGCGCAAACCCGTGCACGGTGAGATTGCCCGGATTGAAGTGCTTCATCAGCAGCACGATCACCAGGATCGGCACCAGAAACTTGAACACGCTGACGATGTTGTTGGCCAACGCAAAGGTCTTGACGCTGAAATAGTTGAGCAGGAAAAACAGCAGCAGCAATGCCAGCTGTACCAACCAACCCCAGATGCTTGGGTGCGAGCCATTGGCCTGATTGAGCACGGGAAACCACGCCGCCGCATATTGGCGCGCGGCTTCCACTTCGATCGCGATCAAACTGGAAAACGCGATCAAGGTGATGAAGCCGGTCAACGAACCAAGCAAGGCGCCATGCGAATACTCCGGGTAGCGCACCACCCCGCCGGCACGCGGTAATGCCGCGCCTAGTTCGCAATACACCAGCCCCAACAGCAGCACCGCGATGCCACCGAGTATCCACGACAGGATGCCGGCCGGCCCGGCGATGGAAGAGACATGGCTGGCCGAAAACAGCCAGCCCGACCCGAAGATCGAACCCAGCCCGATAAAGGTCAGGTCGGTCAGACTGAGTCGCTTGTGGAACTTGCCTTGCGTGGTCGCACCGTGTGTGGTCATTCGTCGCCCCGAAGAGTGGAAAGCGCGGTTGCTGTTGCGAAAAACGTCGGCGGGTCTTACGTGGATCAGTCGCTGGCAGCCGCCTTGGCATCTGCCGCCGGTGACTCGGCAGCGTCTTCGGCGGCATACGGCGAGACACCACCATCGGCAATGAACCGGTCGATGCGCGCCTCCAGGACCGGCAGCGGCACCGAGCCGGTCTGCAGTACCGCATCGTGGAAATGGCGCAGGTCGAATGTCTCGCCCAAGGCAGCTTCGGCCTTGCGACGCAACTCAAGAATTTTCAACTCGCCCAGGTAGTACGACAGCGCCTGCCCCGGCCAGGCGATATAGCGATCCACCTCGGTGGTGACTTCGTGCTCGCTCAAGGCAGTGTTGTCGCGCAGGTAGGCCTGCGCCTGCGCACGCGTCCAGCCCTTGTGGTGGATGCCGGTGTCGATCACCAAACGGCAGGCGCGCCACATCTGGTAGGTCAGGTAACCGAAGCGATCATAGGGCGTGTCGTACATGCCCATTTCCTGGCCCAGATACTCCGAGTACAAGGCCCAGCCCTCGCCATAGGCGGAGATGAACCCATAGCGGCGGAACTCCGGTAGGCCTTGCGCTTCTGCCGCCAACGGCATCTGCAGTGCGTGGCCGGGCGAGGACTCGTGCAATGTCAGTGCGGTCAGGTTGTACAACGGCCGCGACGGCAGGTTGTAGGTGTTGACCAGATAGATGCCGGGACCGCCACGGCCGCCGGTATAGAACGGCGCCAGTTCCGGCGGCACCGGTTCGATCGCAAAGCGTCGGCGCGGCAACCGGCCGATGTAATCGCCTACTTTGGCATCCACGCGCTTGGCGATCCATGCAGCCTGTTTGAGCAATTCTTCCGGCGTCTTGGCATAGAACTGCGGGTCGCTGCGCAGGAAATGCAGGAACGCAGGAAACACCGCCTGCCCGGCCGGCGGTTTGAAGCCGCTGGCGACGATGGTCTCATCCATCTGCGTGCGCAGCTTGGCCACTTCCTGCAAACCGATCTGATGGATTTGATCGGGGCTCAACTCGAGCGTGGTGAACTCGCGAATCTGCGCGCGGTAGTAGGCCTGGCCATCCGGCAATGCCTCGCCGGCCAGCGTGGTGCGTGCGCGCGGCTGGTACTCGTTGCGGATGAAGTCCAGCAGCTTGGCGTAGGCCGGTAGCACCTGCGCATCGATGGTCTGCACTGCTTGTTGCCGCAGTTGCGCCTGTACGTCGGCCGGCAGCGTCGCCGGCATCTGCTTGAACGGTGCATAGAACGGATTGGCCTCGCCCTTGGCCTGCACCACATCGGCAATGGATTGGTCGCGCCCGGTCAGTGTCACCTTGGGCTGGCTGAAACCACGCGCCAGGCCGGCACGCATATTGTCGGTGTGTTCGGCGAAATAGCGCGGGATATCTGCCAGCATCTTCAGATAGCGCTGGTAGTCCTCGCGCGTGCGCAACTTGGCCTCGGCGCTGAAGCCCAGATCGCTCCAGAACGCCGAGTCGCTGTTGAACGGCATTTCCCAGGCGCGAAAGTGCTGCTGATCCAGCAACACCAGCAACTGTTGCCGATACACCTGGTAGCTCACCTGATCTTCGGCCGGCAATTGCGCCGACGGAATCGCATCCAGTTCCTTCAAGGCCTGTTGCCAGTACGCGGTGCGCAGGCTTTGCGTGACCACATCGACCTTGGGCAGATGGTCGGACTGCTTGTCTTGCGTGGCCTGATTGTCTTCATCCACCGCGCCGGACAGCTGCGCCTGCCGCCAGCGCCATTCGTGCGTGTACAGCGCTTTGAAACGTGCGGCTGCAGCGTTCTGCGTGGCGGCGACCGGCTCGGCGGCCTGGGCGGCCGCAGCAACGCCATTCACGCTCGCCGCAATCAACAGACTCAATGCGCTCGCGCGTAAAACGCTGCTCGTCTTCATCCGCGTGCCCCCGGCGCAGCTTTGGCCTGTGCAATCCACTGCCGCACGTGTTGCTGCAACATCGCCAGCGGCATCGCGCCGCCGCCGAGCACCGCATCATGGAAGGCGCGCACGTCGAAGCGAGCGCCGAGTTCTTTTTCGGCTTCCGCACGCAGCGCCAGAATCTGCAACTGGCCCAGTTTGTACCCCAGCGCTTGGCCCGGCCAGACGATATAGCGGTCGGTTTCGGACTGGATGCTGGGCTCGTCGTCGGACGGATGCGCGTGGAAGAACTCCACCATCTGCTGACGATTCCAGCGCTTGTAATGCACGCCGGTGTCGAGCACCAGCCGATTGGCCCGCAACAACTCGCCTGAGAGGCGACCGTAATCGTTGTACGGATCCTTGAAGAAGCCGATCTCCTTGCCCAGGCGCTCGGCATACAGCGCCCAGCCTTCGATGTAGGCGTTGTAGCCGGCCTGCTGGCGGAACGGCGGCAATGGCAGCGTCTGCGCAAGCGAGATCTGCAGGTGATGGCCCGGCACGCCCTCGTGATACGCGGTGGTTTCGATGTTGATCAAGGTGCGGCTGGCGAAGTCGCTGGTGTTGACTTTCACGATGGCCGGCTTGGTCCCCTCCGGATTGCTCTGCCAATATTCGGCGCCGGGTGCGCTGCGCCGGAACGCCGGCATCGCCTGTACGTCCAGCGGTGTTTTCGGCAGGTGGCCGAACAGCTTGGGTAACTCAGGTTCCATCGCGGCGATGTACTGGCGGTACTGCTGCAGGATCTGCTCGCTGGAGGTGGCGAAGTGGCGTTTGTCGGTGTCCACCGCCTTGCGGAAGCTGGCCAGATCCGCAAAGCCCTGCGCCTTGGCGATCACCGTCATCTCGCCTTCGATACGCGCGACTTCCTTCAGGCCGATCTGGTGGATCTCCTCCGGTGCCATATCGGTGGTGGTCTGGGTATGGATCGCGTAGCGATAGCGACGCTCACCATCGGGCAGCGACCACACACCTTCCTGCGCGCGCCCTTGTGCGGCGTATTCGTCGCGCACGAACGCGGCCAACTTGCCGTAGGCCGGGCGTACCTGTTGCTCGATCGCAGCGAGTAATTGTTTGCGCAGCGCGTCGCGCTGGTCGGCCGGCACGGCGGCGTCGAGTTTTTTCAGCGGCGAGGCGAACGGGCTCTGCTCGCCGGTCAGCGCGGCGATCTTGTCGATCTGCTCGGGCAGGCGCTCCAGCAAATAACGCGGCTGCACCAGGCCCTCCTTCGCACCCTGGCGCGACACCGCGATCACCTGATCGATCACCGAGGGAACGGTCTGCAGGCGCTTGATGTAGTCCTGATAATCCTTGGCGTTTTCGAACGGAAACGCATCGCCATAGCCTGCCAACCCCAACTGGATACCGCCGATCGGCTCCAGCGGCATCGCATAGGTCTTCAGGTCGATGCCTTCCAGCTTGTCGCGTAATTGGCCGAGCATCATCTGCAGGCTGAGCTGGCGTTGTTCGTCCAGCGCCTTGCTGTCGATCGCCTCGAACTGCTTGAGCAGCTCGGCAGTGGCGCTGCGCTCGGCCTGCACGGCGTCGAGCGAGTAGTCGCTCCAACGATCGTTGTAACGTTTGTCGCCGATGATGCTGGCGAACTCCGGGTTGTGCTGCAGCTGGTACTGCCATTGTTTGTCCAACAGCGCGTCGAAGGCCTTGGCGGCCTGCTCGCTGCTCGGCGCGGAAGTGGCAGCAGCCGTTGTCTCCGCTGCGGGCGGCGCCGGCTTGCAGGCAGTGAACAATGCGGCGGCCAGCAGGCCGATGGCGACAGGACGCAGGTGGTTCATGCGGTTACTCCAAGATGCGAGGACGGCGGTAGGAGCGCGCTTGCGCGCGAGCGGCTTTCTCGGTAACGCCCATCGCGCGCAAGCGCGCTCCTACGGATGCGTTGGCCCGTGCAGGCTCACGCAAACGGTTGGTCGATCGCCAGCGATGGCGGCGTAAACCACTGCGCGCCAGCATCGGTGACATAAAAATGGTCTTCCAGGCGCACGCCGAACTCGCCGGGCACCACGATCATCGGCTCGTTGCTGGCGCACATGCCCGGCTGCAGCGGCTGCGCATTGCCACGCACCAGATACGGTGCTTCGTGGATCGCCAACCCGCAGCCGTGACCGGTGCGATGCGGCAGGCCGGGCAAGCGATAGTCGGGGCCGAGCCCTGCCGCTTCCAGCACGGTGCGCGCCGCCTGGTCCACCGCTTCGCAGGCGACACCGGGGCGTATCGCGGCAAATGCGGCGGCTTGCGCGGCCTGCTCCAGGTCCCAGATGCGCTGTTGTGCAGCGTTGGGCGTGCCGTAACTCCAGGTGCGGGTGATATCGGAGTGATAGCCCTGCACGGTGCAGCCGGTGTCGATCAGCACCAGCTCGCCGTCGCGCAGGTGCTGCACACCGGGAATCCCGTGCGGGAATGAAGTGGCATGGCCGAACTGCACGATGCAGAAGGTGGAGCCGTTGTCCGCGCCCAGCGCGCGATGCGCCTCGTCGATGAAGCGCACCAGTTGATCGGTCCCGATGCCTTCCTGCGCGATGCCGGCGGCCAGCCGCTGCACCAGCAAGGTCATGTCGCAGGCCTGCTGCATCAGCGCCAGCTCGGCCGGCGACTTGCACATGCGGCAGCCATCGATAATGGAGCCGGCATCGCGGATCGCCGTGCCCAGGTGCGCGCGCAGGCCGGTGTGCACGGCAAACGCAATCCCCGGATCCAGCGCCAATGCATGCGCGTGGCGTTCGTCCATCGCCTGCACCGCCAGCGCGTACGGGTCCTCGTGTTCTTCCCACAGATACTTGGCAACTGGAATCTTCAGCACCGCATCCAGCGAGCCTTCTTCGAACGCGGGGCAGATCAAGACCGGGTCGCCATCCAGCGTGAGCAGCAGCGCAACCAGACGCTCGCTTGCACCCCACGGCACGCCGGTGAAATAGCGCAGCGAGGTGCCGGCGCCGACCAGCAATGCATCCACGCCATGCGCGCGCATCAGGCGGCGTGCGCGTTCGATGCGCTGTTGGTATTCGTCGGCGGCGATCGGCGCGGCGCGTTGCGTCCACGGCGTCAATTGCGCGCGTGCCTGTTCCAACGACACCCCGCCGATCTGGCTGCTCATGTGCCAGCTCCGAGATCGGCGCTGCTCCATTGCCCATCCACCAGACGTGCGACACCGCCCGGATTGCGCTGACGCAACTCGGCCGGCAGCAAGGCGTCCGGCACCGCGTCGTAGCTATGCAAGGCAGCAAAACGGCGAATCGAACCGGGCATGCCCACCGCGGTGAACCCCGGATGCCCGGTGCTGGGGAACGGCCCGCCATGATTTTGCGCCGCGCTTACCGCTACGCCGGTCGGCATCTTGCTATTGATCAACCGCCCCACCCGCGCGCGCAGCACCGGTGCGATGACCTGCCAGGCCGCATCGTCGCTGCCATCGACCGCACGATACAAGGTGCCTGTGAGATTGCCTTCGAATGCGGCGGCGACCTGTTGCATCTGCGCAACGTCGCGCGTACGCACCAGCAGGCTCACCGGGCCGAAGGCCTCGGTCTGCAGCGCCTGCGGGTTTGCGATGAATGCCTGCGCATCCACGCTCAACAAGGTCGGCGCGTAGCGATACCCGTCCTCGCCGGTGTGCCCACCGGCAAGCAGCGCGGCGCCGGCAGCGCGCAAGGCCGCCACACCGCGTTGCACGCCTTCCACGCCTGAGCTGGAAAACAGCACCATCGGCATGGCGGCGTCGAAATGCGCCGTGGTCGCGGCAACGAACGCATCGCCCGCTTCGCCGTGCGGCACCACCACCACACCGGGATTGGTGCAGAACTGGCCGCTGCCCAGGGTGCACGAGGAAAAGAATTCCTGCGCCAACGCGGCACCGCGTTCGGCCAGTGCGCCCGGCAGCAGGAACACCGGATTGACGCTGGAGAGCTCCGCATAAAACGGCACACCGGCCGCGTCGGCGGCGGCCTTCAGCGCCAGCCCGCCTGCGCGGCTACCGGTGAAGCCGATCGCCCCCAGCCGCTCATCGCCGGCCAGTCGCACACCTATCGCGTTGTCGAAGTGATACAGCAACTGCACTGCCGCAGCCGGCAGGCCCGCCGCGACCAACGCTGCATGCGCAAGCTGCGCCATGCGCTGGCTGGTGGCCGGATGCAGCGGGTGCGCCTTGGCGATCACCGGGTTGCGCGCGGCAATGGCCGAGGCGAAATCGCTGCCGGCGATCGCATTGAAGGCGAACGGGAAATTGTTCGGGCCAAACACCAACACCGGCTTGCCCAGCGGCGCCAGATGTGAACGCAGATCGGCAGCGGTATCGATGATGGGTTGGGTCCAGCTGTAACTGCGCACTGCCTGTGCGGCCTGGCGCAATTGGCCGCTGGTGCGTGGCAGTTCGTTGCCGCGCAAGCGCGTCGGCGCCGGCAATGCGGTTTCAGCATGCGCAAGCGCAACCAGCGTGTCGGCATCGGCGTCCAGCGCGTCGGCATAGGCGTCCAGAAACGCGGCAATCTGTTCGACCGGCGCTGCCGCAAGCTCTGCTGCCACCGCTTGCGCCGCCGCAATCGCCGTCTCGATGTCGTCCGCACCGCTGACCGGGAATTGCGGCCCGATCGCCTCGCCCGTGGTCGGGTCGGCCGCACGGAAGCTGCCGGTCGCATCGCGGCTGGCTTGCCACTGGCCGGCCAGCAATACCTCGGCCTGCTGCAAGGAGATGGAGTGGATCGTGTCGTTCATTGCGGCACCTTCGGTTGCATGGAACAGTTGCATGAGGACGGACCCTGCGCACCGTGCGGCAGCGGCCGACCAGGAGCGATGAGGATGTCGCAGCGATGCGACATCCTCATCGGCACACGTCTCGCTACACCGGCCGCCACGTCAGCGCGTGACTCCGTGCGCGGCGCTCAGCCAATCGCGTGCAGCAAGCCATCATCGTCAGGACAGTTTCGGCGCAGTGGCGATCGCATGATCGATGACCTTGAGCGCCGCCTCACGCTCTGCACCGTCGACCACCAGGCGCGGCGCGCGCACGCGCTCGCTGCCCAGGCCCACTTTTTCCTGCACGAGTTTGATCAACTGCACGAATTTGGGCACGGTGTCCAGGCGCAGCAGCGGCAGGAACCAGTCGTAGAGTTCCTTGGCCGCCGGATACCCGCCATCGCGCGCGAGTTCGAACAGGCGCACCGATTCCTTCGGGTACGCATTGACCAGACCGGCGATCCAGCCCTTGGCGCCCATGCTCAGGCCTTCGACGATGGCATCGTCCATGCCGACCAGCAGCGCCAGACGATCGCCCAGCAATTCCTGCAACGCGGCGAAGCGGCGCACATCGCCCGAGGATTCCTTCACTGCCTGCAAGTTCGGGAATTCGGCGGCCAGCTCGGCGATCTGCGCCGGGCCGAAGTCAGTCTTGTAGGCCACCGGGTTGTTGTACAGGATCACCGGCAGATCGGTCGCGGCGATCACCGCGCGCACATGCGCACCCATCTCGCGCCAATCGGTGGAATACACGTACGGCGGCAACACCATCAGCCCGCCGCAACCGAGTTCCTTTGCGGCCTTGGCCAGCGCCACCGCTTCACCGGTCGCCAGGCTGGCGATGCCCGGCACCACCGGCACGCGGCCGTTCAACGCGGTGATCAGCGTCTTGAGTACGGCCAGCTTGTCGTCCACGCTCAGAGTGGCCGCTTCGCCCAGCGAACCCAGCGGCACGATCGCGGTGCAACCGGCGTCCACCAGCTGATTGGCGTGCTTGCCCAGGAAGTCGTGGTCGATTTCACCGGAGGCGGTGAACGGGGTGGTGATGGCCGGCAACACGCCGTGCCAGAACGCAGCAATGCTCATGGATGATTCCCTTGCGAGTCGGAAGTGAACGGGTCGGCCAGCGCCGCGAGGCGGACCGGGAACAACGGCGGCCGGCGGCCGGCGTCGGTGGAAAGTTCGGGCGGGCAGCGCCCCAGTTCGGCCAGCGCAGTGCCGCAGACGCGGCCCTGGCAGGCACCCATGCCGCAGCGCGAAGCGAGCTTGGCGTCACGTGCATCGTTGAAGTTGTCCAACGCAGCCAGCGGCACGTCTTCGCAGCGGCACACCAGCGTGTCGGGCTGCGCCAGCGTGCGGATGCGTGGATTCAGAGCGAACTGCTGTTGCAATAACTGCGCGAACGCACGCGCAGCACGCCGCTGCGGCTGCAGGCGCAGTGCAGCGTCCGGCGCGTCGGCGGCCATATGCCCGGCCATCGCGCCTTCGATCAGCGCGCAATCGCGCCCGCCGATGCCGCAGGCTTCGCCCGCAGCAAAGACCTGGGTGACACTGGTGCGCAGCAACGCATCCACGCGTACTTGCTGATGCGCGCCGCAGGCTTCGAGCTGACACCCCAGCAGTTGCGCGAGTTCGGTATTGGGCACCAGGCCATAGCCAACGGCCAGTTGATCGCAGGCGATACGCGTACGACCGGCAGGCCCTTCGATTTCGATTTCGCGCAGTTGCGTGTCGCCGTGTGCGGATACGACAAAGCTGCCGGCGCGATACGCCACCGCGCGCAACTGCAAGCGCAACGACACCGCCTGCGCCGCCTTGCCCGGCCAGCGCCACAACTGCAATGCGAACTGCCGCAACGCAGCTGCAGAAGTTTGTTCGTGGATGCCAAGCACCTGTGCGCCATGCCGTTGCAAGGTGGCCGCACTGGCCAGCAGCAACGGGCCGCTGCCAGCGACCACCACGCGCTTGCCGGCCAGCGGCCAGCCCTGCTTGGCCAGCGCCTGCGCCGCGCCGGCGCCGGTCACGCCGGGCAAGGTCCAGCCCGGGAATGGCAGCAGCAATTCGCGCGCGCCGGTGGCCAGCACCAGCGCTGCGTAATGCAGTTGCAGCGTGCCGTCCGGGCCATCGGCCAACAGCCAACCCGGCTGCGCCAACAGAATCTGCGTGCGCGTCAGCAGTGTGATCGAGGTATCGCCCTGCACGTGTTGCAACAGTGCGCGCGCATCGGCCGGCGCACCGTGCTGCACATCGCTGCGCCACACTTGCCCGCCGGCACGCGGCTGCATGTCGACAACGCCCACGCGCACGCCATGACTGGCAGCCGCCTGCGCCGCCGCCAGGCCGGCCGGGCCGGCGCCGATCACCAACACATCGAAATGCTGCACGCGCTCAGCCATCGGTGCGTACCTGCATGCCGTCGCGCGCATCCACCAGGCAGGCGCGTTGCTGGCCGATGCCATCGATACGCACCCGGCATTCGAAACACACGCCCATGCCGCACAACGGCGCGCGCGGCTGGCCACTACACGATTGCCGAAACTGCAGCGTCGCCAGCGCCACCGCTGCGGCAACACTGGCGCCAGCCGGCACTTCGACCAGTTGCGCATCCACGTGCAGACGCACCGTCGCGCTCATGCGGCTGCACCGTGCACGGCGCGTGCCGGTGCATAAGGCGCCGGGTCGATCGCAGGCGTAAGCCCGAGCAGGCTGTCCACGATCACCCGTGCGCTCCCCAGCGCCGTGGTGACCCCTAGCCCCTCGTGACCGGCGGCCACCCACACATCGCGCCGGCCGGGCACCGCCCCCAGATACGGCCGCCCGTCCGGTGTGGCCGGGCGCAACCCGGTCCATACCCGGATCGCCTGCAACTCGCGCAACACCGGCAGATAGGCGAACGCACGTTGCAGCATCTGCTGCAGCACCGGCATCGACAGCGCGCGATCGTGCTCGCCGAACTGGCGCGAAGAGCCGATCAGGATCTGCCCGGTCGGTCGCGGCTGCACATTGAACGCCACGCTGGTGTCGTCGGCGCCATGCGCCGAATCCGCGTAGCCCAACTCCAGCAACTGATGCCGGATCAAGCCCGGATGCCGATCGGTGATGACCAGATGGCCCTTGCGTGGGCGCAGTGCCAGCTCGGGCAGCAACTGCGGCAAGGCCACACCGCTGGCCACCAGCACCGGGCCGGCCAACAGCTGGCCGTCGTCCAGACGCACCCCATGCGCCTGCAACTGCTCCACCTTGCGGCCAGCAAACAGCTGCGCGCCCGCCTTGCAGGCCAGGCTCACCAGATGCCGCGCCACCCGCGGCGGATACACCACGGCCTCACCGGGCACGCGCATGCCGCCTGCCAGGCCCGGCACCAGTTGCGGTTCCAGCGCGTACAACTGCGTCGCGTCGATGGCTTCGGCATGCAGATCGGCCGCCGCCAAACGCGCGATCTTGGCCGGAACCGCCGCCAGCTCGCGTGCATCGCGCGCCACCCACAGCGTGCCGCAGCGGCTGAATTCGGCCTCGCTCAGTTGCGCAAACCGCTCCCACAGCCGTAACGAGTACGCCGACAACGCCAACTCGGCCGGGTCGTCGTCCATCGCCACCAGGTGCCCCATCGCCGCAGCGGTGGAACCGCCGCCGATCGGCCCCGGCTCGACGATTGCCACGCGCAGGCCTTCGCCAGCCGCCGCCTCGGCGCAGGCCGCGCCGACAATGCCTGCGCCCACCACGATCAGGTCGTAGCTGCGTCGCGTGGACGCAGCTGTGGGCGATGTGTGCGTGTCTGGTCGTGCAGCTGAGTGTGCCGCCGCCGCATCACCGGTCTGCGCGGCCGCGGACACGGCGGCTGACGCAGCAGGCGCTGCGCCGGCACTTCCCTGCGCGCGCGGCGGCTGGTGCATCAGGCCACGATGCCCCAGGCGAACGGGTCGGCCGGGTCGATCGACAACTGCGAGCGCGCGGTGATGTAGGCATGCCCGCTGATGCGCGGCGCAATGCCACGCCCACTCAACCGATAACTGCCTTCGAACGTGCTACCAAGGATGCCTTGCTGCACCCAATGCTCGCCCTCGCCCAGCTTGCCGTCGGCGGCCAGACAGGCCAGTTTGGCGCTGGTGCCAGTGCCGCACGGCGAGCGGTCGTAGGCCAGGCCCGGGCACAGCACGAAATTACGTGCCAGGCCGCTGCCATCGGGCGCAGGGCCATTGACTTCGATATGGTCGATCTCGCCACCGGCGTCACCGGTGATGCCCGCCGCTTCCAAGGCCAGCCGGATCGCTTCGGTATAAGCGGTCAGTTCGCGCTGATGCGCCAGATCCAGCACACACGGCGCCTGCTCGGTGATGAAAAACCAGTTGCCGCCCCAGGCCACATCGCCGCGCACGCAGCCGTGACCGGGCACGACCACCTCCACGCCGGTCGCAAAGCGATAACTCTCGACATTGTCCACCGACACCGTGCCGTCTTCAGCCAGCTCCACGCCGACCGTGCCGACCGGGGTTTCGATGCGGTGCTGGCCCGGCGCGATGCGCCCCAGCGTGGCCAGCGTGCGCACCACTCCGATAGTGCCGTGTCCGCACATACCCAGGTAGCCGACGTTGTTGAAGAAGATCACCCCGGTGCAGGCGCTGGGGTCGCGCGCCGGCAGCAACAAGGCGCCGACCATGGTGTCCGAGCCGCGTGGTTCGCAGGCGATCGCGCTGCGCCACTGATCGAACTCGCTGCGAAAGCGCTCGCGACACTGCGCCAGATCGCCATCGCCCAGATCGGGGAAGCCGGAGAGGACCACGCGGGTAGGTTCGCCGGCCGTATGGGAGTCGATGACGTCGATGGTGTGCATGGCTCATGCTCCCACTGCGGGCTGGCAGGCGACTAGCGTCCAATGCGAGTTGCAAATGCGGAAATCTGCACAATCGACAACCCGGTTCACAGCCCCGCGTTTGCGATAGGATCATTGCTGGGCCGCGCCTTTCGTGCAGCCGTCAATCGTGACCGCCACCATGACGCCGATGGACCTCAACCTTCCCGCGCTGGAAATGCAGACGCTGTTCGACGCACTGCCGGACGTGGTGTTCTTCATCAAGGATGGGCAGGGCCGCTACACCCACTGCAACCTTACGCTCGTGCGCCGGCTGGGACGCAAGCTGCGCAGCGAAATCATTGGCCGCTCGCCGCTGGAAGTGTTCCCGCTGCCGCTGGGCGGAAGCTACATGATGCAGGACCGCCGCGTGCTGTGCGGCGAGCTCATCGACAATCAGTTGGAGGTGCATCTGTACCCCAATCGCCTGCCCGGCTGGTGCCTGACTTTCAAGCGCCCGCTGTGCGAAGCCGACGAAGTGATCGGCATCGTGGGCATTTCGCGCGATCTGGGCCAGCCCGACAGCCGCCACTCGGCCTACGAACGATTGAGCCAGGTGATGGAGCACATGCAGGCCAACTTCGGCGACAACCTGCGCGTGCAGAGTCTGGCCGACCTGGCCGGCTTGTCGGTGGCGCAGCTGGAGCGGCATTTCCGCCGCGTATTCCAGGTGACGCCGCAGCAACTGCTGACCAAGTTGCGCATCGAATCGGCGATGCGGCTGCTGTACGGCGACGACAGCATCGCCAGCATCGGGCAACGTTGTGGCTTTGCCGACCAGAGCGCGTTCGCACGTCAATTCAAGGCCACGGTCGGCATGACGCCGCGCGATTACCGCGCGCTCAAGGGTCAGTTGTAAGTAAAAAACCGGCGCTGACATACGGCTGGCACAAATGCCGAATTCGGCAGGATTGGGGTTGCCATTGCAATGCGGTTTGCACGGTCCCTGCGGCGACCATGCAGCGCGCCGGGTGCTGCCCCGGATGAGGCGGCGCTGAAGGTCGCGTCAAGGCGAGCCAGGGCCCGGATGGTAGAATTCCGGGTTTCCCCCAACTGCGTTGCCAATGGCCAGCTTCTTTCGCCGCAACAAGCCAACCACGCCCGACAGCGCGCGTACCTCGCGCTACAGCCTGGAAGAACTGGCAGCCGCATTTCCGACCGCACCTTCTGCCGCCCCCCCGGTTTCGCCGGTTGAGGCCATGCCAGCTGCTGCGCCGAGCGGCACGCCAGCAGCGGTGCCGGTTGCTGCGCCGCTTGCCACACCTGCTCCCGCACAGGCTGAGCCGGCGACTCCCACGCCCGCTGCCGCTCCGGCCGAACAGCTTGCACAAGATATCGCCGCGCGTACCGGTCAGGCGCAGAGCATCGCCGCAGTGCCCACCGCGCCTGCCCCGCCGGCAACGCCCGCGCCTTCGGCATTGCAGGCACTGCCTGATCCCAAACCGCCTGTCACGCCTACTGCCCCCACTCCAGTGGTGGTGGCGCCGGTTGTCGCGCAGCCACACACCGCGCCGGTGCTGCCTGCTGCTGCACCCGCGCAGCCTGCAGCGCCGTCGCAGACTGCTACTCCTGCGCTTGCACCTGCCGCACCATCGACGACTGCGGCACCTGCCGCCCCGCCGGCTGCAACACCAGCCGTCGTTGCACCGCCTGCCGCCGCACCGACGTCTGCAGCTCCGGCCGTTGCCGTAACCCCCACCGTCGCCACGCCCGTCGTCACCCCACCGGTCGTCGTCAGCACCCCGCTGCCGGCCACACAGGACAACGACAGCATCCTCGGCCAGCGCGATGCGCTACCCGCAGCCCCGGCCGGCAAGCCGGGCTGGCGCGATCGTCTGCGCAACAGCACTTTCGCGCGCAGCTTCGGCGGTTTGTTCTCGCGCAACCCCAAGCTCGACGACGATCTGCTCGACGAGATCGAGACCGCACTGATCACCGCCGACGTCGGTATCGGCGCGACCACCGCATTGGTCGAAGGCCTGCGCAAGCGCATGAAGTCGCGCGAGTTCGTCGATGCGCAGGCGATGTTCAAGGCGCTGCGCGCCGATCTCATCGCGCTGCTGCAGCCGGTCTCCAAACCGCTGGTCATCGATCGCTCGGTCAAGCCGTTCGTGATCCTCACCGTGGGCGTTAACGGCGTTGGCAAGACCACCACCATCGGCAAGCTCGCCAAGCGTTTCAAGGACGAAGGCAATAGCCTGATGCTGGCCGCCGGCGACACCTTCCGCGCTGCTGCGGTGGCGCAGCTGCAGGCCTGGGGCGACCGCAACGGCGTCGCCGTGATCGCGCAGGGGCAAAACGCCGATGCCGCCTCGGTGGCGTTCGACGCGCTGCAGGCGGCCAAGGCGCGCGGCACCGAAGTGTTGATCGCCGACACCGCCGGCCGCCTGCACACCCAGACCGGGCTGATGAACGAGCTCGGCAAGATCCGCCGTGTGCTCGGCAAGATCGACGCCGCCGCACCGCACGAAGTGCTGATGGTCATCGACGGCACCACCGGCCAGAACGCCATTTCGCAGCTGCGCCAGTTTCATGCCGCCGTCGGCGTCACCGGCCTGGTGGTCACCAAGCTCGACGGCACCGCCAAGGGCGGCGTGGTGTTCGCACTGGCGCGCGAGTTCAATATTCCGATCCGCTTCGCCGGCATCGGCGAGCGCCCGGAAGATCTACGCGTGTTCGACCCGGTCGCCTTCGTCGATGCGTTGCTGCCGGAAGCGCTGGGCAGCTGATCGGCAGACGCTTGCACGCGTCTGCCGCCGTTATGAAGTCATCGCCAGCAGAGCCCATGCCAGCCGACCACGCCACGCCCACCGCTGACGCTTTCGTCCACCGCCTGCTGCACTGGTTCGACGGCCACGGTCGTCACGATCTGCCCTGGCAACATCCGCGCGCACCCTACCGCGTGTGGTTGTCGGAAATCATGCTGCAGCAGACCCAGGTCGCGGTGGTCATTCCGTATTTCCTGAAGTTCGTCGCCAGCTTCCCGACCCTGGCCGACCTGGCTGCGGCCGACAACGACACCGTGATGGCGCACTGGGCCGGGTTGGGCTACTACGCACGTGCACGCAACCTGCATGCGGCCGCCAGGCAATGCGTCGCCTTGCATGACGGCAAGTTGCCACGTGATTTCGATGCGCTGCTCGCGCTGCCCGGCATCGGCCGCAGCACGGCGGGCGCCATCCTCAGCCAGGCCTGGAACGACCGCTTTGCCATCATGGACGGCAACGTCAAACGCGTGATGACGCGCTTCCATGGCATTGCCGGCTATCCCGGCCTGCCGGTGGTCGAAAAGCAGTTATGGCAGCTGGCGACGACGCATGTCGCACATGTGCCGGCCGGCCGCCTGGCAGACTACACCCAGGCGCAAATGGATTTCGGCGCCACGCTGTGCACACGCGCAAAACCGGCGTGCGTGCTGTGCCCATTGCAGGACGATTGCGTGGCGCGCCGCGAGGGCCTGGTGGAAGCATTGCCTACGCCCAAGCCCGGCAAACAATTACCCGAGCGCGAAGCCACCGCGCTGCTGCTGGAAAACGCAGACAACCAGATCCTGCTGCAGCGCCGCCCGCCGACCGGTATCTGGGCCTCGTTATGGACGCTGCCACAGGCCGAGACCGACAGCGGCATGCGCGCATGGTTCGCCCACCATATCCAAGGTGATTACGAGCGCGCCGATGAGATGCCGCTGATCGTGCACACCTTCAGCCACTACCGCCTGCATCTTCAGCCGTTGCGCATCCGCAAGGTCGCGCTGCGTACAGCGGTGCGCGACAATGACGATCTGCGCTGGGTGGCCCGCGCCGATCTCGCAGCGCTGGGCCTGCCAGCGCCGATCCGCAAACTGCTCGACGCTCTGTAAGGCGCACTCACACTCCAAGCGCGCACGTTGAGCGCGCACCCAAGGGAATTTGCATGTCACGCACCGTGTTCTGCCAGTACCAGCAATGCGACACCGACGGCCTTGATTTTGTGCCGTATCCCGGCGAACTCGGCCAGCGTGTGTTCGCACACATCGGCAAGACCGCATGGCAGGCATGGTTGGCGCATCAGACCATGCTCATCAACGAGAACCGGCTCTCACCACGCGACCCCAAGCACCGCGCGTTTCTCGAAGCCGAATTGCAGAAGTTCCTGTTCGAGCGCAATGCCGACAAGCCGGATGGCTATGTCGCGCCGATGAGCGAAGAGTAAGCGCGGCCATCGTGCACCATTGCGCTCACCGCCAGGCGGGCGCGCAGCCTGCCGACTCATGCAACACTGATTTAGAGCGGCTGATAAAACGACTTCACGCTGGTTTATTGCAGAGCGGATGATCTGCTGCTTGGCTGCAGGGCCCTTGCCCGCCCACCCTCGCGGGACACGCCGCAAGTACATCCATGTAGGCTCTTACGCGGCATCCATGCCGCGTAAGGTCCCGCGACGGTGGGCGGGCAAGGACCAGTCGAGGTTGTCGGTGAGCATGGTGCAAGCGATGCATAACGTGCGTTGTTTGAATAACTCCAGCTTGCCCAACGCAAACCAAGCAGCAGGCAGGCTCTCACCCGACTACCGACCAACTCTATGGCGCGGTGCCCTCACCGATTGCGGGACCGTGTGGCGGCATGGATGCCGCCACCGAGCCTACACGGACGTACTTGCGGCGTGTCCCGCGAGCGGTGAGGGCACCGCGCCCTCGACCGACTCAGCTTGTGCCCTGGGCGTCTGACTGCATCCAACAAGAGGCGGCCAACAAAACCACTACGCTCACCGCCAGGCGACCGCTTGCTACTGTTTTGACCGCTCGCTCCGTTCTATTAGTCGCTCTTGGCTGCGACATTTTTCAACCAGGCATCTGCATTGCCTCGGCAAACACCGCTCAACAGACACCAACAGGCCCGTCCAGCAACAAGCGGATACGCTTGAGCAATTCCTTCTGCGTATACGGCTTGTTGACCACGCCGAACTCCGCGCCATCAACGTCGGTGCGCTGGATGCCGGCATCGGCGTAGCCGGTGGTGAGCAGAATCTTGATGTTGGGCAGCATGCGGCAGGCCTCGCGTGCGAGCACCACACCATTCATGCCGCCCGGCATGATCAGATCGGTGAACAACGCATCCACCTCCGGATGCAGCTCCAGCACTGCAATCGCTTCGCGTCCGCTGGATGCGCACAGGACACGGTAGCCGGCACCTTCCAGAAAGAGCTTGGCAACCACCGCCACGTCCGGCTTGTCTTCCACGATCAGGATGTTCTCGCTACCGCCCTGGTCGATCACACGCTGTTCGACCGCCGGCATGTCCTCCGCATACTCGCTGGATGCCGGGAAGTACAGCCGTACCGCGGTGCCCTCGCCCACTTCGCTATGGATGCGCACGGTGCCGCCAGACTGCTTGACGAAGCCGTACACCATCGACAACCCCAGCCCGGTGCCCTGGCCTTCGTCCTTGGTGGTGAAGAACGGCTCCATCACCCGGCTGGCGATGTCCGGCGGCATGCCCGAGCCAGTGTCGCGCACCGCGATGCTCACATACCGGCCCGGTGCCAACTGGTGATAGGTCGCCAGCTCGTGGCTGGTGATCTCCACATTCTGCGTCTGTACCGTGACTTCCTTGCGCTCGGCATAGGCCATCGCATCGCGCGCGTTGATCAACACATTCAGCAGCGCCATTTCGGCCTGGGTGGTGTCGATCTGGCAATTCCACAGCCCTTCTTCCAGCGACTGCCGCAGGCTGATGTCGCCGCCCAGCGTACGCTCGGCCATGTTGTTCATGCCCGACACCAGACCGTTGAGATTCACCACGCCGCCGCGCAACTTCTGCTTGCGCGAAAATGCGAGCAATTGCTGGGTCAATGTGGCCGCCCTGGCCGCAGCAGCGGCCGCCTGCTCGGCACTGAACGCAATGCGTTTGGAATTGCCACCGCCATCTGCGGCCATCATCTGGATCACTTCCAGATGGCCGGACATCACCTGCAGCAGATTATTGAAATCGTGCGCGATACCGCCGGTCAATTGACCCAGCGCTTCCATCTTCTGCGCTTGACGCAAGGCATCCTCGGCATCGCGGCGACGGCTCACATCCAGCTGCGAACCGAAGAAATACACCAGCTCGCCCTTGTCATCGAACACCGGCGAGACGAACAGCGCATTCCAGAACGAAGAACCGTCCTTGCGGTAATTCATCACTTCGGTGGCGAATGCGCGACGGTTGGCGATGGAATCGCGAACCTCGTTGACGTTGGCCGGGTCGGTGTCCGGCCCTTGCAGAAAACGGCAATTGTGGCCAATGACCTCTTCCGACGAATACCCGGTCATTTCCAGAAATGCGCGGTTGGCGAACACGATGGGGTTGTCCAGCAAATGCGGGTCGGTCACCGTCATCGGCATCCGCGTGGTTTCCACCGCGGCAAAAAAGATATCCGAGCGTTGCTTCTCGACAGGAGGACCGCGAGATCCGCTGATGTGGGGCGCACATGGCGCTCCGTGACCGGGATCGTTCAAGTGCATCTTCTGCGCAGGGCAATGTTCATGACCGGAGTCTAGTTGGAGGCGGTTAGTTGACTCCTCACATGCGCTGCGTACGTTTTGCCACTAAGGCAGCGTTCGCCCGTGCAGGCTAGTGTGGCGCAACCTTGGAAAACACATTGATCACCACTGCCCCAGCCGCGATCAACCCCATACCCAGCATCGCGGGTGCATCCAGCCGTTGTCCATGGAGTGCCCACGCCACCAGCGAAATCAGCACGATGCCCGCGCCCGACCACAGGGCGTAGGCGATGCCGACCGGGATGACACGCAATGTGAGCCCAAGAAAATAAAACGAAATGCCATAGCCCAGCACCGTAAGCAGCGATGGCCACAAGCGCGTGAAGCCTTCGCTGGATTTGAGCGCCGAGGTCGCGGTGACTTCTGCGCAGATTGCCACCGCCAGGAACACCCAGTTCTTCATCGCTGCCACCTTGTCGTCCGCAATCCGGCGACCATAACCGCCAGCGCCGGCTTGCATGCAAGCGCGCAGCTGTGAGCCATCGCAGACATGGTCGCTTGCTGCAAGCCAGCCAAGCGTGGTGCCACACGCTGCCATGCCTAGACGTCCGCAGACGTGCATCGGCAAGGTTTTGCCGTAGCATGCGCGGGCACCAAGCAGCTCCTGCGCCGCGTCCGGCCGTTCTGGCACCGTTGCGCGCATTCTTTCCCGCGCCAGTGCCTTCGTCTGGCGACCATGCGGTATCACCATGCCGGGCTACCAGACCCAGATTCACGAGTTGACCTTCGGGCAACTGACCTACGTCATTCGCGCACTGGCCGACAAGCAGCAGTACGCCGATCCCGATGAAAGCGCTGCCGAGGCGGGCATTTCGTCCGCGCAATGGAGTCTGTTCGGCCAGGTCTGGCCGGCCGGGCAACTGCTGGCCGAAGCGATGGCCACGCGCCCGATCGAAGGCAGACGCATCCTCGAACTCGGTTGCGGCTTGGGGCTGGCGAGTCTGGTGCTGCGCAGGCGCGGCGCCGACGTCGTCGCCAGCGATCACCACCCGCTGGCCGAAGTGTTTCTGGCCTACAACGCTGCGCTCAATGCGCTGGAATCGGTGCCGTATCGGCGCCTGGACTGGGACACCGGCGCGCCGAACATGGGCCAGTTCGACATGATCATCGCCAGCGACGTGCTTTACGAAACCCGCCACGCCACCATGCTGGCAAAACTCATCCCCGCACTTGCCAAGCCCTCGTGCGAGATCGTCATCAGCGACCCGGGCCGCGGCAATGCCAATGCCTTGTCGCGCATGCTCGCAGACATCGGGTTTTCGCTGATTGCCGGCGATCGCCAGGCCTCGGTGCAGGTGGCCAAGGCACCGCGTCTGTTCATCTATCGGCGCAACATGGACAACTGGAGGCCGACAGGCGGTTGATCGCAGCGCTATGCCATCACGGCGTCGGCGTGTACGCCGACAGCGACACCGGCTTGCGCGGATCGGCCTTGATCTCGGTGTGCTCGCTCATCCGCATCGCATCGGCGTCAGGCCTGTCATCGGTATTCATTTCCCAGCTTTCCGTCACACGCTTGTGGAAAAAGAACCCACCGCGCGCGCGGTCGTAGCGGAAGGTGATGTAGTCGGTCCAATGCTGCCCGCACGACACGCCATTCTGCACGGTGAAATACGCGCCCTTCGCCACCAAGCCTTCTTCGCCATCCAGAAACGGATCGCACTGGCCGCCTTCGTCGGCCTTGAAGATCACCCGCGTATTGCGCCCGGCTTCGACAAAGCCACCGTCCGCGTTCGCCACCAACACCAGCAAGGTGCGTACAGGCGCAGCGCGCCCACTGGAGCGCAGCGCATCCAAGGTGCCTTCAGACGCGGCGCGCAGGGCCACCACATAATCCTGCCGGCCGTCTCCAGTCAGATCCGCAGTGGCAACGCCGATCACCGTCTGCCCGGCAGGCAGCAACTTCGACGCATTGGCAGGCAGGGTGGACGCGCCACACGGCACGGCCGCAGCCAGTGCCATTGCCAACCACCAGTGGTGTTTCGTCATTGCCGTTCCTTCGTCCGATCAAGGCCACAAGGATACCCGGCCATGCAGGCTCCTCGACCGGTGATGCGTTGCGGAATACCACGCGCTGCAACACCACAGGCGACTGAGCACCACCTGCGCACAGCCAACAACTCACACACCGTTGTGGCGGCGCTAGGTCTCGCGAACCCGGTATTCCTTCGGATCAAGAAACTCCGCCAGGCAGGAGCCGACGCGCAGCGCCTGCTCACGCGCATCGCCGCGATACTCGCCCTGCCCGGCGCCCTCGATCGTGGCCACTGGCGACGCGCGGTCGCGGTGGTAGACGAACGCGGTCGAGAGCCACAACGTCGCGCCAGGCGCCTGGCTTTCCAACGTCTCCACGCGGAACTCACCGCAATAGCCATGAATCAACGTGCGTCGAAGTGTCTTGTGCGTCATGCGCGCAAGTATCGCCACGCGCAGTTGAAGACGACGTGGAAGCAAAGCACTCATCGCGAGACCGAACAAGACGCCGCGCAGATTGACTGCGACGGCAACTTGCAGCGTCATTCGAGCCGATTTGCAAAGACGGTTCGCGACACAGTCTTATCGTCAAAGCACTCGCCGACAGACACGACAAAACCACCCGCCAATCTGTGTGCAGGTCTAGATCAAAGGAAACAAAACAAAAGAGTCTAAAACCCGGCGATTGCCGGAAAGCCTTGCGAATGAAGGCTGGGAAATGGTCGCCGAGGACGGAATCGAACCGCCGACACGGGGATTTTCAATCCGGACCCGCAAATCTAAGTAATTGATCCAAAAGCCTTCCTCCAATTCAATTGGAGAAAGCACGAATGAAACAGAAGGCTCCGACGCGGCATGACAAGCCGGCACTGGTGCAGAATTGGCTCAAGCTCTTGCTACTGACTTGGGCCATTTGGATCAGCCCAGCAAGCGCCGCTCAACGGATGACACACTTGTCCACCGAGCTCTCCCAACCAGGTGAGAGCATGGATGACTTCATCCTCCGCATAGCGCCAAAGCTGAACAAGTTCACAGCGGACCTGCGCGCGGAAGTGTGCGGAACAATCCGCAAAGAGCAGGGTCAGCATGTCGTGGACATCCGCACCTACCATGACCGGTACAGCTGCTTAGTCGAGCGAGATGGGTTGCCATACGTGCATACCCATCCGAGCCTGCTGAAGGAGTGCTGGACGTTCAGCCTAGAAGACTGGAAGCGACCCGGGTATTCGGTGACGGAGATAGGGGTGCGCTACCAAGACACTCGCCGCTCAAGAAAAATCAAGCCTCCAGTTGGCCGGACAGTGCGATGAGGGGGATTACTTAGCCGAGTTACGTGCGAACTCGGCCGCTACCTCGAAAGCTTGAGCGATCGGCAGCGTTACCGCCGGCGGTATCACTGGGCTTCCCGCGACCGTCAGCGACACGTCGGCGTCACTCGCCCCATTACGCCGAACCCTTGCCAGGACATATGATTCCCCTGGACCGACACGCAGCACGTGCCATTCTTCCCGGTCGAATTTCTCGCCGACAACAGGGTTGTTCCAGTTCATACCGCGAGGGAGAGACGGAAGCGTCACACCTTCGGGAGCAATGACGCTGGGCTCCTTAGATCGCTGAAGCGCGGCGCGATGTGCAGATCGTGATGGAATGGCTATCTATCCTGGTTATGGCTGCTGCTGGTCACGCTGCTAGCCGGTGCTCATAGAACGGGTGCCGCTTGTCGTCGAAGATGGCGTACAGCGCATCCAGGTTGCGCGGATCCGGATTGAGCCAGGCGTCGACGTGCTCGGGCTTGATGTTGATGATCGTCCGGTCGTGGCCAGCGGCGGCGACCTCGGGCTCCGGCTCGTCGGTGATCGCTGCGAACGACAGCAGGTCTGGTTCGACGCCCGCGGGATCGCGCCAGTGCGACCAGAGCCAAGCAACCAGCATTGGTTCTCCGGTGCGCGACACAAACTCAATGCGCTGGTTCTGCCCGTCCGGCCCCTCCACGTTCTCGTAACCGGTCGGCCACCATGATCCCCATGGGTGTACCCTCAAATGGAGTTCCGCCTTAATGCGGTAGTGCGATCCTGGACAAATCAGTCGCGAACTTTTCGGCCTCTGACTCCACATAGACACTTGATTCGATTGGCACTTCGCCCAATATACGAAGGGCGCGCTCATACGCCTCCATCACGTCCGGGTTACTGGGCTTACCAACCAAAAAGTAGAGACGAAAATCCTGTTGTCGGTCCCGCAAAAGCGTCATCTCACCTAAAAGCTTCTTTGCCTTATCGGTGACACTATCAGGCGTTGCGAGGTCAAAGGACACAGGCTCCAGCAAATGCCATTTACCATTTTTAAGAGCGTGCTTGAACTTTACAGTTTCAAGCTTTGCTTCTACCTCATGCTCGCGAATAAGAGCAGAAACGTTTCGTTTCTCCAAAACCTTACTAAATGAGCGCCACACCTGCTCATCAGTACGTTTAGCCCTAACCTGATCCTCCTCATATCTAAGAACAAGGCGATCAAAAAGCCTGTCGAATGTTTCTTCCGGATCAGAAGTCACTCCGACAGTTGGTGCCGACCATTGCAAACCACTATCGTCGAGCGGGACAATCAGATGCGAAGATTCAACCACTACTTGACTAGCATCCACGTCCTCTGAGATTCTCGCAAATAATCCTGAGAGATTTCTAGCATTAGCACCAGCTGCGCTGAGCGCTTGCCTAATTGTGCGTGCCTGGCTCCCTGGGAAAAATTGCAAGACTCTTTTTGTCCTCGAAAGCGCTGAAAACTTTACAAATTTCTGCTTTCCACAGAAAAGGAGAAGTCCGACGTTTACAAACTCTCCACTCACAATATCGTGCACGTAGCGGAGCACAACAGCAGAATAGGCATATCGGCTCATGACAAAATGCCCTCAACCTCGGCCTTCAAACTGCGAACGTTAGCAACCAAATCGATTAGAAAAGATGCAATGTCGCTCGATAGATCATCCACATCCCATTGTGGTGGGATCGCTTCAGAGTACGCACTGATACGTGACGTCTCTATTGCCGACAATTTCTCACAAATACCACGAAGCTGCGGACGCGGTGAGTCGGGACGGGCAGGCTTCAACGTCCGATAGAAGAGGTGCTCCGCAGGTTCCTTACTCATTAAATCAAGCGCCCCTGGAAGCCAAGGATCCTGCATCAAGACGCCACGCCCCTGGAGATTCAACGAAAGTTCGTGGTCAATTAGCAGCAATGACCGACCATCTGTAAGGCAATTCGGCTTTCGAACCAGACGATCGCTATTGACGATACTGGCATCGAAGGTGAAGGCTTCTGCTGCCTGCCGGAGCAGGCTGTTCGGCAAAAGTGTATGCGCCTGCACAGATAACATGTTCGGGATGTACTTCGATCCAAATGCGAGTGCGTGGTCACCCACCTTTGCGCGCTTGGCTGAGCACAACGTATCCAAGAACTCTCCGGAAAGCTCCACTACAAACGGTTCGGACACTGGAAGATCAAGATCAGCGCCGAGCATTGCGCCATATGCCTCGCGCACAAGTCCGCCAAGGCCGCACTCTGCACTTCCGAGCTTAGCAACTACCTCTACCACCTCACCATCCCATCGCTCAGCTTCTAGGAGCCACGGGCGATTTCGTCCGCTACTCAGCTCTTGGACAAACCTTACGGCCTGCACGGTCTCAAGCATTGCAGTTCCTTTGCGCCGCCCCTGCGGCCTTCACCGCGTGGAATTGTAATGCGTCAGGCTTCGGCTTACCTGCCCGTCTCCCAATCAATCGATAAGAATGTTCAGACCCCACTCCAAACTCCGCCCTCAATCATGCAAAATCACGCTAAGTGATTGAATTAAATGAATTTAATCATGCATAAAAAAGAGGGGGATCCGGCTGAAAAGGTCAGCACCGCCCTCCAGGCGCGTCGTCGCCCGTTGTCCACGTGCTGCGTCATGCGCGCAATGCCAGTGCTGCGCAAGGCAAGCATACGCGGCGGCCCGTCCTGGTGCTGGTGGGCCTGGGCCCAATGGAAGCCGTCTGGGAGCATTCCAGCAATCGTAGCGCCGGTCGTCGCACGGGTTGCGATTGGGTGCCGGCTTGGCGCTGCTCAGGCGCCACGCGGGTGAGCGGCCTGTGGCCCCGCGTCCGGCACTTGCATCTTGCGCCATCCCCAATTCGCGCGCATCGGAAAGTGCCGGAACTCATCTCACATATCAACTGAAAAATTTGTCAGAAGAACCTGATCGAGCGCCGATTCGATCACTTACACGGCACGTGAGCTGCATCATTTTGCTGGCTCACTCGACTGCTTTCGCGCCCTTTCGATGCGATTCACTTCCGTTTCCGCCAATTTAAATACGGATATCACTACCGGGATATTTGATACACACTCAATTAGCCTAAATTTTTCATCCGCAGGCCGAACTTCAATTCCCGGCACAATCACTCCCTTTTTACTAACCTCTTTGATCAGCAATCTATTTGATTGCAATTCAACAACAAGGTCCGGACCCGGCTGATTAATGCAATTGCGCTTAAGTTGCGAGCCCTCGACAATATAGCCAGCGGAAAAAAAATTAATTGAAATAACCAAAACTATAAAAATAAATGGAAAGAACCGAGCAATGAAAAACGAACCATGATCATGGTTATCCTGCCGCGGCCTTTCGCCTGCGGTTAAAAGCGGAAGAAGAAGCGCACAGAGCGCCCATGTTGCCGAACCTCCAACGCGGTTTAGCAACACAGTTGCAGGCATAAAAATCATAACACCCAGCAAAAGCGTCAACCCCAGAATTCGAATCCACTTTGCTTTAGATGAAAGAAAATCAGAAGCCTGCGAAAGCGCAAGGAAGAGGGCGGTCGATATCAGGGTTAGAACCGCGCCACCGGCAATTAACCGAGTTACCGAAAGATCAATGAGATCCAGCGGAATCCTCAGGAAAAATAATCGCCCTGCCTCATAGAAATAAATACTGGAGAATCCTATAACCGGCGCCAATACGGGCGCGCTTTTTTCAAGGCGTTCTATTAGTAGGGCCCGCCTGTGCCCTTCGAATTCACTCACATTCGCGCCCCATAAATTTAGAAAACTTCGCCACGCACACCGGCAGCCAACAAACTGCCGGAAATGGCCGCGTCGGTGGCTGCCTTGATCAGCGCCATCAACTTCCAGCCCTGAAGTGCTTGAGCCTCTGCTGAGCCAGGGTAACGCATCGAGTACTCCGGCGTTACTAGATCGGCGATCGGCGCCGCCAGCACGCCAAGGGCGGTACCGCGGTCCTCGATTTGGAACGTGACGGTGCCGGTGTCGTTGATCGGGTTCCAGATGATCGTGATCTGCTGCGCGAGCGGGTCCGCATCCGGGTCCGGCGTCACCACGTTTGCATCGTAGGCGGCGCGGGTAGCCGCCTTGATGCCCAGCAACAGGTGCACGCCAGGCTCGGTGACCGTTTCGCCCGGCACCTCCACGACCGTGCCGGTCGGTGGGTCAGCCTCGGTCGTCGAGGGCGCGGTGATCTCGTAGCTGCGGCCGATCAGATCGCTGATCTGCACCGTGAGCACGCGCAGGAAGAAGCGCTCCAGCGTCTGCGTCCAGCCATCGGGGTGTGGCTTGGTGGTCATCTGCTCGAGGTGGAACTCGACCGGCCCGTCGTTGGTGGCAGGGTCCCATCTAATTTCGATGCGAGGCGCAACTATCTTTGTCCGAGTACCAAAGCTAGATTTTTCAGTGATAGCAGCCATGTAACCCCCTTGAATTTAAAGAAATAATTTCAGATTTAATGCAGCCAGAGATCCACTTCATGTGAAAACAACAACCAAAGACATTAACATTCCGTATATGATTGGTCTCGGCGACAACGCCAACCAAAGGATATGGAGCAAATGGAACTCACACGTAAGGCGTGGCTGCTGCCACTTCTATTCATCGCCCCGATTTGCCATGCGAAATTGGGATTTAGTACGGGGATTAGCGGAGAAGGATCAGGAAAGCAACCTGTGCAAGCACGGGCTGCTGCCGAGGCCAATCTAAAGCGCAACTGTAAAACAACTTACGATGGCATCGGGGTTGCCAATAACTACAATGTCTACAGTAACAGTGGACAAGCTAGCCTTGGCTTCAGCGCCATGGCATTTGGCACGTGTTCTTACCAGAGACTGGAGCCCCCGCACATTTACGGCTTCAACAAGAAAGCAGCCCCAACTGCCATAACCAAGCTGTGGTGGGATGCCGATTACTCAAAGAAGACCGAGATACCGCTGCCAATGTACTTGGGCGGCACAGATGAAAAGAAAATATTTGGAACAGCGGATTTCAACGGGGATGGCACAGAAGACTATTATGTCTTTAGTCGCAGCAATACAGGCTCTGGCACAACAGAGGTTCATGTTATAGACGGCCGAAACCCTCAGAATTTTCTACTACAGACGCCAACTCCGCTTCACGAGACCGGCACCGAATCTGATTACAAGTTCTTACTTGCAGACCGCGATCGCGACAACGTACCTGACGTCTATGTTATCAAGAAAAACGGGGGCAATGGCAAGACAGAAATCCACATCCTTGACGGCGCAGCAAATTATACGCGCTTCAACGGCCAGTTTGAGACTGCATTAACCTCCACAGGAAATGATGTCTCTTTCGATTTCGCGCTAGGAGGATGGGAGAACGGCGTATCACCCGACCTCTACGTCATAACAAAGATGGGGCAATCGAATACGACAGAGGTGCACATACTTACGTCCGTTTCAGATTTTAAGACCTATAAGCTTCACGCAACCACTGGATTAGGCGTTACAGGGAACGACAACGCTTATTCCTTTAACATGGGCGATTATAATCACGACGGCAGGCTTGACCTTTATGCTGTAAGAACTAGCAATGCGGATGCAGAAGTCCTAGTTTATGACGGCAGCACTGGATTCAAGACTCTGCTCTTAGCCGTCCCTACTCCCGCCCAGACTTTGGGCAAGAGTAAGGACTGGCAGTTTGTAGTTGGCACAGGCATGTAATGAATGGCGCGCGGGGCGGATTCACTGGGAATCCGTCCCGCTACGCGTGCGGAGTTATTTAATAACCCGTGACATCTAGAATTGGGGAACGCACCCACGCCTGGCCGTAGTTGCCGGGGGACGGCTGGGGAGTTCCGCTAGTGCCTGTGCGCAGATCCTGGGCGGTATCAATGGTGGCAATTGACGCGACATTGCCGTTGATATTAACTACGCCCTTGCGCCACAACTGCTGCACCTGCCATTGCGGGCCGCCGCCAACGAGGCCGCCGATAGCGAGCATGATGTTGCCGGTGGAGCCGGCCAGCGCAGCGTACGTCCGACCTGCAGGCAAGGTGATCGAGCCACCCTGATTGGCATTACCCTACAGCAGCCCACGCACCTTCATGTACTTGAGGGTTGCGTCGAAATGCACCTCATCGGTGTCGGGGTTGGTGACCACCAAGTAGTCTCGCCGCCCGAAGTTCGGATAGTCGAAGACCATGGCAGTGAAGCTGCCGCTGGTGGTGAAACCGGTGAAAGTGAAGCTGTTCCCGCTCTGGGTTCGCGTTGCAAGCGTGGCATTGTTCTCACCCAGAAACGCAAGAACTGGATTGGTGCCGGTGACCGTCAGGCTCCACGTCTTCAAGACGCCACTACCGGCCGGAGTGATCGTCTGCGTGGACGCCTTCGCCAAGTTCTTCCACGTCTCGGAGATCACGACCCGATTCGGGCCGGCTTCGAAGATTGCATAGGCCATCAGAACCTCCCATAGAACAGAGTGCCGCCGGCTCGCGCACCGAAGTTCGCCGCCGGCGACGACCATCTGATCGTGTTGCCGTCATCGCTGACGTACGGCAGCAGGCTGTTGCCTGCGCCAGTGTCGGCTACGAACCAGTAGTACAACTGGTTGGCGCTTCCGGTGACCGGTACCGGCACGGAGCCATTGCTGCCGCTCGCGATCGCGACAGCGCCCATGTGCTGTGTCAGCAGATCAGAGTCGGCTTGATCGGTGATCTGCAGCAGCACGACGCCCGTGTCGGCGTCGTTGATGATCAGGACGTTGGTCATGTCACTCCATAACCGAGTGCCACCACACGGCGGCCGTTGGGCGCATAGGCGTAGAACTTCCCGCCGACGAACTCGTTGCGACCACCTCCCGGTGTAGCTCCGATGATTTCCACCACGTCAGCAGAGAAGGTGATCTTGCCTAGCACGCCATCATTGACTGAGCGCATGCCGACCACTTTCTTGTTCACGTCCAGCGCCCAGGTGTAGGAAGCGAAGTAGCTCGCGACTCCGTTCTCGTTGACCGTCATCCGCGCTTCCAGCGCCTGCGTCGCGGAGGCCATCGTGTTGACCGCATTCTCGTCCGTGTACAACGTCGAGACCGCGCCCGCCTCAAGCTTCACGCGACGGAAGCTGACGTTGGCATTGGTCTGCTCACAGATCAGGCGCACCCGAATCGTGGTCGTCCCCGCAGCAGGCGGCGCGGCGCATCGCAGCGCCGGCGCAACGCACGTGGTGGATAGCGAGCAATCGCCCACCCTCCCCCACGTTCGGCTGGCGCAGGCGGAGGACTGACATGCGCCAGGAAGCTATGCCGCTGCCTTCCACCGTTCCGCAGTGCCAGCCGGGCCACCGCCCGCAGCTGGTTACCACACATGGCGCACCGCACCGCTACCGCATCGGCGGCCCGGCGCCGACCACGTTCCACATCGAGTGCTGCCGCTGCGGCAAGGCCACCGCGCCAAGCACCAGCCGCGCGCTCACCGAGAGCCGCTGGACCGAACCCACCGGCCAGCACCGCATCCCGTTGTCCCACCTGAGCCGTGCGCGCGAGCAGCTGTTTGCCCAGCTGGCGCACGCGGCCCACGCCGCCTGATCGAGGTAACCATGCAGCTACAACCCAAAGCAAAAGCCGCGCTCAAGGCAGCCTACGGTGCCCGGGTCCAAGGCACCAAAAAATTCCCCGCACCATATCCGCAAGAGCAAAGAGACACCCGGTGGACGTGCGACAAGCAACTCGAACAATATTTAGTCGCCGAAAGTTCTCGGATCCCGATCTATTGGGGAGACTCCCGCAATCTTGTCGGCACGCGCCCCGGCGTCGTTCAAATGTCGATGCAACGAGATAAGCCCCCACCTGAACCGGCGAACGATTTTCTCCGACTCAGCGCCGTCAGCAATGCTTCCGTCAAGCGCTTGCCGAATAGGCATCAATTGGAGCTCATTCGCGATCCAGATTGCATCGGAAATCGGCGCTGCATCCTCACCGAGCTCGTGAAGTTGTCCATGCATCGCCAGCAGAGCGCTAGGAACGATCGTCGGATCATGCGCCTCGTCGTCGTCCAATTTAAAGAACAGGCACGGGTCATCGCAATTCACGCAATTTCGAGTGCGTCCAAGCCATTCGCCGAGTACTCCTCGCAGATTCATTGCAACCCACCTTGCACGGGACTTGCGATCCATGGCGTCCTTTGCTGTCTGCCGCTGGGCGACATGCAGAGCGACAACTACCGCAGCAAGAGTTCCAACAGCAGACCAAGCATCCCAATTGACCATGCAACTTCTGCTCAGCCACCAGCACTCGCTGACGCCATTGAGCCATCCGAGTTGCACGGCGGCTATGCCAAGGCAAGCAATCAAGAATTCGCCGCAAAGCAAAACGACGTAGGGCGGCAGCCTTTGTCGGCCCATCAGCTCACTCCCCAATACGTCAACCCACAGCGATTGTGTCATGCGGATCAGAAGCGCGACATCCCGCCCATGGAACGCTTGAGTAGGAGGCCGCTTTTCCAGCTTTACTCCGCCGTCCCCGCCGCCTGATCGAGGTCACCATGCATCTACAACCCAAAGCACAGGCCTCGCTCAAGGCGGCCTACGGCGCCCAGGGCCGCACCCTGCGCCGCACCCGCGGCGGCTTTGCCGCCGTGCCCGCACAAGTACAAACCAGCGGCCCCGTGCAGACCCAGGCGTTCACCCGCCGCTGCATCAACTGGCTAGACGAAGCCGGCCTGGTGCAGTTCGACGACCCGCAATTCCCGAACGTCATCACCCTCAACCCGCGCGGTATCGCCTACGCCGAGCAGCTGCTGCGCGACGAACCCGCTGCGCGTGGCAAGGCAGGTGCGCAATGAGCGCCTTCGCCCTCTCCACCGTCCGGCACAAAGACCGCGAACGCGCCAACCTGGCCAACGACCTCAAGGCCTTCGCCAAGCGCGGCGGCAAAGTGCAGAAGCTGGGTGCCACGCCAGTGCGCAAGAGTCTGTCGCGGCGTGAGGTCAACGATGCGTGGATTGCAAACGCCCGTCATCAGGATGAGTCACTGGTCCTGACAGCTAACGACCAACGCGAGACATGCGAGAAGGGGCGCACTGCAAAGACTAAGCAGAACCCTGGTGCGCAACGGCTACTCCGCGTGAATCAACAGTCTCAGAATCGCAGGGACGAGATCGACATGGTCGGTAGGGGTCACTTGTCGTGACGGGTCAATGCGAACTTCAAGGCGGAAAGCTCCGCGCTAACCCCTGGTGGCAAATCCTCGACAAACCTGCCGCTAATCGCGGCGTGGGACTCGTAATAAGAATAGAGCTTGTTAATCAATTCACCCATCAACTCGAAGAGTTCGAGACCAAACCGACATCTAGCTGCGGCCATCTTGCCACGCGAAACAGGCCCCATCGCATTGATCTCAGCACGCTCAAGGCCGGGTGGACGATTGTAGAAGTTCCAGGTTGCCAGAACGGAAAGAATCGCAAACGCATCGTCGTCTGCGAAGCCTTCGAGCTCGCTGGAGAAAGAGGTCAGCATCGAGAGATCGGGAAGCGGCCTGTCCATTACAAAGCCATCAAGCTCAGCCGGCGTGGGATTGGTCATCCGAGCCGGTGTCCAGTTAACAAGCTTGATGGCAAGCTCCCTGCGCGCGTAACCAAGCTCGCGCGCGAAAGCATGCGCCAGTCGGACAGCTCGCTGAAGATCACGACGCGAACTTTCAGCACGCTCGGTTTGCTGCAGCTCGATCGCCGAGGTGCGCTCAGCAGCAGCAGCCTCCCTTGCTACCTCGACCTGTCGATCAGCGATGACCAATGCCGCCACCACGGCGAGGAAAGTCGATATCGCGGATGCCCATCCCGCGGCTTTCTCAGACCACATCGTGGGCACAAGCAAGCTCGTGGCGAACAGGGCCCCGACACCGAAGCAAAGCGTACCCAGAAACACAGGTCGGAGCAGATAAGCCGCCCAGCGGCGCCCCCAACTGATGTTCATCGATCCCCCATTTGTTTGTTAGGCGATTCTGCCATGACCGATATGCATCCGAACGACATGCCAGCCCCGCTGGACTGGACGCTCAACCATGCGCTTGAATCGGCCGATAGCGACGTGCTGATGCGGCTGACGCACGTGCCCGCCCCGCAGGAGCTGCGCAGCGAGACGCTCGCGGTGGCTGGCGGATCGCACCTTCAACTTCCCCGCTCTGCAGCAATTCACCTACGCCGAACCGCACGCCTACATCGCGCTGCGCCTGCGCAACGCGCGACGGAAGCTGCGCGACCGCGTGGACGAGATCGATCTGGCCGCCATGGGAGTTACCGCATGACAGCCAGGCTATTCGCCAACCCTCGGCGACCGCGGGAGCCGCATTCGATTGAGAGTCGCGGTTCCATCGAGCACGGTCATCACCTCAACCTCCTGGTCCAGAACCTTCAGTGCTCTGCGATGCGTGTCCCGGGTCGAGTAATCCGCCAGACCTACCTGAGTCAGGGAGTCGTGCCTACTGAGATCATAAATCTCGTTTGCGATAGTTCGACACTCAGAAACGAGAGGGGCCAGGAGCTCAATTCTTCGCTCATCGAGGTCGAGCATAAATTTCTCCAGCTCAGCACAGGTGCCGGCAACAGTAGCTGCGCAGTGCAAGACCAATCCAACGATGCGCTGATCCCAGAAGTTCCCTGCAACGCCAGGATTGGCGGCAAGCGTCTCGATATTGTCGAACAGCGTTTTGGCCTGAGCTCGTGCGATATGGATCGCAACTGCCCTCCGTCCTCTGGCTACTCGAACCGCCGCTCGTTGGCTCAAAAACCCAAAAGCGAGCGCCACTACCACTGCGGACAGCGTGCCAATCGCCGCCCAAGCATCCCAATTGACCTCGCAAGACGGGCTGAGCGGCCAACAGCGCACAAACGCCCACTTCAACATTTCCATGTCATCCCCCTGAGTCAGGAACCGATTCTGCCATGACCAATCTCCACCCGAGCGACAAGCTCGCCGCGCTGGATTGGGCTCTGAGCCGAGCGCGCGACGCGGCCGCCAACGATGAGCCGATTCGCCTCACCCACCTACCGGCGCTGCAGCAGCTGCGCGACGAAGCGCATCGGGAGGCTCGGGGTGGCTGACGGCTCTCACGCCTTCAACTTCCCCGCTCCGCAGGTCTCGTGCCTGCGCGCGGGCGAGATCGTGGTCGACCTGTTCGCCGGCGGCGGCGGCGCCAGTGAGGCGCTGAAGCAGGCGCTCGGCGTCGATCCGGCCCTGGCCTACAACCACGACGAGTGGGCGATCGGCATGCACGCGGCCAACCACCCGCTGACGACCCACCACCGCGAAGATATCTGGCATGCGGACCCGCGCAAGGACGTCGCAGGCCGGCCCGTGGGCTGGTTCCATGCATCGCCAGACTGCACGCACTTCAGCCAGGCCAAGGGCGGCCAGCCGCGCAGCCGCAAGACGCGCGCCTTGTCGTGGGTAGTGCTGAAGTGGGTCGGCCAACTGCGCCGTGCCGACGAGCGCAACGACACCAATACCGCGCCGCGCATCCTGTCGCTGGAGAACGTGTGGCAGATCCTCACCTGGGGTCCGCTGGTGGCCAAGCGCTGCAAGATCACCGGCCGCGTGATCACGCTCGATCTGGTGATGGACCCAGCTACCGGGCGTATGGTCAACCGCGTGGCTGCGCGCGGCGAGCAGGTGCCGGTGGCGAATCAGCAGCTGGTGCCGGACAAGCGACGCAGCGGGCGCACCTGGCGCCAGTTTGTGGACGCACTGGAATCCAAGGGTTATCGCGTGGAGTGGCGCAAGCTGACCGCTAGCGACTTCGGCGCCGGCACCAGCCACGAGCGGCTCTTCCTGCTGGCGCGGCGCGACGGCGAGCCGATCGTTTGGCCGGCGCCGACGCACGGCACTGCGCCCGGCCTGCAGCCGCGCGTGCGCGCCGCCGACTGCCTGGACTTCTCCATTCCCTGCCCGTCGATCTTCACCCGCAAGCGCCCGCTGGCGGATGCCACCCTGCGCCGCATCGCCAAGGGAGTCATGCGCCACGTGCTGCAGTCGGCCGATCCTTTCATCGTGCCGGCCACGCACCAGGGCTCGGACCGGGTCAACGACGTGCAGGTGCCGCTGCCGACGATCACCGCCGCAAACCGCGGCGAGCTGATGCTGGGCGCGCCAGAGCTCGCGCCCTTCATTGCTGAGCATGCGAACAGCAGCCACACCATCGGCAGCATGCGTGCAGATGAGCCACTGCGCACGATCTGCGCCGGGGTGAAGGGCCGGCACTTCTCGGCAGTAGCCCCCGTGCTGGCGAAGTTCCGTGGCGACAGCGGCGGACGCGCCGTCACAGAGCCGGTGCCAACAATCACCGCTGGCGGCGGCGCCAAGCGTCCCGCAGGTGCCGCGCATGCGCTGGGTCTGGTCGCGCCAACGCTCGTGCAGACCGGCTACGAAGAGCGCGCTGGCCAGGCGCCGCGCGCACTGGATCTGCAACAGCCCCTCGGCACCGTCGTCGCCGGCGGCGTGAAGCATGCCCTGGTGGCACCGATCATGGTGCAGGCCGGCCACGGTGAAGGACGACCTGGCGCCGCCCAGCGTTGGGGCTCGGGCAGCAAGGATGCCCGCACACCGATGGGCACCGTCACTGCCAGCGGTAGCGGCGGCCAGGCGGTCGCTTGCGCATTCCTCGAGCAGGCGAACGGAGGCTTCTACGAAGGCGGCGGCCGTGACGCGCGCGAGCCGATGAGCACCATCACCGCGACCGGCAGCCAGCAGCAGCTCGCAACCACGCACTTGGTGACAATGCGCAAGAGCGCACACGGCCAGGATGCAGCAAAGCCGCTGGGCACGGTGTGCGCCGGCGCGGTGCATCACGGCGTGGTCGAGTGCAAACTCAGCGCCGAGCAGCAAGCCGGCGCGCTGCAGGTCGCTGCGTTCCTGGTGAAGTACTACGGCAGCGGCATTGCCGTGGACCTGCGCGAACCGCTGGACACCGCGACCACGCGCGATCGCATGGCCCTGGTCACGGTGGTAATCCAGGGCACGCCCTACGTGATCGTCGACATCGGCTTGCGCATGCTCAAGCCGCACGAGCTGTTCCGCGCGCAAGGCTTCCCGGCCAGCTACCAGATCCAGCGCACCGCCGATGGCCGCGCCATCAGCACCAGCGCCGCGGTGCGCATGTGCGGCAACAGCGTCAGCCCGCCGCCGCTAGTCGCGGTGGCACGGGCAAACCTCGACACGAAACCGCTACCGTTGCAGGTGGCCGCATGAGCCAGTCAAAGCTCCAGCGGCTCTCCGGAGCGAACTTCAGCACCGCAATCCGCTTCGTCCTCTCGTGGGCGGTCACTCTTCCCACCTTGGCCGTCTTCGGCTATTCGGGCACCGCCAGCAAGGCTTTAGGGAACACCGCCGCCTACACGGCCAGCTCGATCCTGCGCAACCACCTGTTTCGCCGTGCCTTCAACCCCCAGTTTCTTGAGACCAAAGTGCTTTTAATGTCATTTCGCTTCCACTTAAAGCATGACGGATCATTCGTGAGAGGACTTTGTGTCCATCTTCAGAACTTCTTTCAGACCATGCTCCGCAGCCTCAAAGGCCCTCGCAGCAAGGTTGCAAACCGTAAACATCCCTTCAATAGCTTTTTTTTCGAATTCAGCAGTGTCAGGGCTGTCCGGCACAAAGTTCGCGAGGTTTCGAAACTGAGTTCCAAGTCCAATCCCCATGCTCAGATGTTTAGAGATCACCGGTTCAAGGACAAACAATCGCGAAAAGTGCGCTTCAATCGTGGGCGTTCTTTCACGTCGAAAAAGGGTCAAGTACCTGGCTCTGTATTGACTAGAGGACAAGCTTTCTGCAATGCCGGGGCTGCCCAGTTGATCTGCCATCGTCCTGAAGCTGCGAGCGGCAGCAGCCACTTCGTGGAAAAGGTAGTAACTAAGCAGGCGCCCTTCTTCGGACCGCAGAAACACATCACTTCGATGGGCGGCTTCGGAAGTGCGATTCGCGGCAACGCTCAGTCGCCAAACCGATATGCCGACCAATATTGCAACAATGACCGCAGCCCAGTCGGCAGTATTTCCATGATCAAGCGAGAGCGGGCAAAACATTTTGTCTTCCTTTCTTGCATGAGTTCCAAAACCGACTGTGCCACATCGGTTCCCGCGGCGGGAGGTGATGCGTGAGCAAGCGAGACATTCCCCGTGCCGCGAAGCGCGCAGGCCTGACCGTTGTGTCCGCGCATTACAGCTGGACAGCAACGCCCGGCGAAATGATGCCGCAATGGGAAGTTGAATTCGGTCCTGAGCTGGACGGAGAGATCGAGTACTTCGGGAACACTCAGGAGGTGATCGATTACATCCAAGAGCACATCAAGCAGGCAGGAGAGGTGCAGTTGTGATGCGCAAGCTCAACATACCTATCGCCCTCATTGCTCTCTACTGGTGGGGACTGGAGACCAGCTACTTCGGCTGGAACACAAGTCCCGGCAGCACGCCCGAGCTATTTGCTGACGGCCTGGCGCTGGCATTGCTCGCGGCGGCGTTCTCATTCGCACAACCGGCGCCAACCCTTACCGAGGTGCGCAGTTGCTGCGCCGCCGGCGGCTGTCCTGCTCACGCGGAGAAGGCACATGGTTGAAGCCGAAGTCATCGAGGTCATGACGCTCCCGCAGGCCGCTGACTACCTACAGCTTCACCCAGTCACCCTGCGCGGAATGATGAAGACACGCAAGCATCCACCTGGTCGCAAACTCGGCGGCCGATGGAGATTCCACAAGGCGGCGCTCGACGCCTACCTATCCGGTGAACCATGGCAAGAAGCCCCTACACCCTCGTCCCTCGCGGCAAGAAAAACACCTGGTACATCCGCTACACCGACCCAAGCGGACAACGCGTATTTCGAAGCACTGGGACTGCCGACCGGACGCTCGCAACCGAGTGGGCGTCAAAGCTCCACGCGGAAACGTACCGCACGAGCCGCCTAGGCGAGAAACCACAGCGCCGCTGGGTCGAAGCCGTGCCACGCTGGCTGGCCGACAAGCAGGCCAAGCGCAGCCTCGGCAAGGACCTGCATAACCTTCGCTGGCTGGACTCACATCTGCGCGAGAAAACGCTGGGTGAGATCGACTCGGACCTCCTTGCGGAGTTGCTGGTCCTCCGGATGGCCGAGCCGCGTGTGAAGCGCGCTGGACGCAAGGATGAGCGCACAACCTCCCGCTGCACCGCTGAGAAGATGCTTGCACTGGTCCGCTCGATCCTGCGCGCGGCGCACAGCTGGGGATGGCTCGACCATGTCCCTGCGATGCGCCTGCAAGAGAACGGGAAGGCAAAAGAGGACTATCGCTGGCTCACCGTCAGGGAGGCCGAGCGGCTACACGACGAACTAGCCGAGCATCTGCGGGCGCCCTACTTGTTTGCGCTGGCGACCGGTTGGCGCGAGCAGAATGTGTTGCGTCTGGAATGGAGCCGGATCGATCTGCGCCGCAAGGTGGCATGGGTCGCCGGCACCCAGGTCAAGGCGAAGCGCGCGATCGGCTCACCGCTCAACGACCAGGCCATGGCCGTGTTGGCAACGCAAAAGGGCAAGCACCCGCGATGGGTGTTTCCGAACGACGAAGGCGAGCCGTACGACCGCGGCAACAACCACGGTTTCAAGGCCGCCCAGCGCCGTGCACGCATCGCGCCACTGCGTTGGCACGACCTGCGACACACATGGGCAAGCTGGCATGTCATGGCCGGCACGTCGCTGCGCTCGCTCATGGAGTTGGGCGGCTGGCGCTCGTACCAATCCGTCTTGCGCTACGCTCACTTGTCGCCGGAACATTTGGCGATCGACGCAGCACGTTTACCGACTTTGGCAACTGGTGCAAAATCGGATCAAATCTATTGGAAGGCTGTTGGATCAGCAGCGGTTAGAAGGGGCGAAATGCCCGCGCTGCAACGCTTAGAAATGGTGGCCGAGGACGGAATCGAACCGCCGACACGGGGATTTTCAATCCCCTGCTCTACCAACTGAGCTACTCGGCCACTACCTGCAACGCGATGCCTGCGTTGCGAGGACGCGCATCATAGCGAGCAGGCGCAGTTTGGGCAAGCCTTGCGCGCAACTTTGTTGCGGGCCGGTGCCGGCAGCCGGGTTTATTGCGCCGGTTCACGCCGCGCGGCGGGTGGCATGGCCTAGCCTGCGCGCGTCCCGAGGAGATTGTCATGCGCCTGCCCCGCCTGCTGCTGTCGTTCGCTTTGCTGCTGCCACTGACCGCTGTTGCCCAACAGCCGATACGCGCGGTGCCGCAGCTGGACATCTCCCGCTACGCCGGGCAGTGGCACGAGATCGCGCACCTGCCGGTGTCGTTCCAGAAGAAGTGCCGCAGCGATATCACCGCCAGCTACACCTTGCGCGACGATGGCTTGATCGGCGTGCGCAACGGCTGCCGCACCGCCGATGGCGCGCTGACCCGGGCCGACGGTGTGGCGCGGCCGGTAGTCGGGCAAACCGGCCAGTTGCAGGTGCGCTTCGCTCCGGAATGGCTGAGCTGGCTGCCGCTGGTGTGGGCCGACTATTGGGTGATCGCGCTCGATCCAGACTACCAATGGGCGGTGGTCGGCGAGCCGGACCGCAAGTACCTGTGGATCCTGTCGCGCTCGCCACAGATGCAGCGCGCGCAGCTCGAGCAACTCAAGCGCCAGGCCACGCAGATGGGCTACGACCTGTCGCCGCTGATCGTGGCGGCGCCATTGCTGTGAGTGCAGTGCCCTGACCGCCCGCCCTCAGTCCCCGTTGCCGCAGCAAGGCAGCAACCGTACTGCGTAGTATTCTTGGTGCCGCCTTACCCAGCCAAGGATCCGAGTACATGCGTCGTGCCTATCGCCTTGTGATTGTGTCGCTGACCTGCGCCCTGTTGCTGAGCGCCTGCGGCGGTGCGGTGCGCCGCGTCTCCGAGCCGGCCGCCCGCATCCAGCAGCTGACCGTGCGCCCGGATGGCGCCTGGTCGGTGGACCTGCGGCTGCAGAACTACAGCAGCATCCCGATGCAGTTCGAGCGCGTGGCGCTGGAGATCTCCGCCGGCGACCAGCTGGCCGGCAAGCTCGACCAGGCCGTGGGTATTTCGATCGGCCCGGAGACCGCCGACGTGGTGACTGTCACCCTGCAGCCGACCTCGCTGGGCCGCCTCACCGTCGCCGACGTGCTCGCCAGCGGGCGCTCGCTGCCGTACACGCTCAAGGGCACGGTATGGGCGACCCCGCAGGACAAGAAGCAGCGCGATTTCACCGTCGAGTCGCGCAATACGCTCAGCCCGGCCCCCGGCCTCAACGGCGTGCTGCGCTGACGCGCACGCCTTCCCGCACTCGTTTGAAGGACTCCGCATGAGCAGCTACACCGCCCCGCTGACCGATTTCCGCTTCGCCCTGCACGACGTACTCGGTGCGCAAGCCCTGTTCGCCCGGCTCGGTTACACCGATGCCAGCACCGACATCATCGACGCCGTGCTCGAAGAAGCCGGTCGCTTCACCTCGCAGGTGCTGGCGCCGCTCAACAGCATCGGCGACGAGATCGGCTGCGCGTTCGACAAGAGCACCCATGCGGTGACCACCCCGCCCGGCTTCCGCGCGGCGTACAACCAGTTCGTGGAAGGCGGCTGGAACGGGCTCACCGCCGAGACGCAGTTCGGTGGTCAAGGCATGCCGCATACGCTGGGCGTGCCGTTGAGCGAGATGATCAACGCTGCCAACCTGGCCTGGGGCAACTTCCCGCTGCTCTCGCACGGCGCGATGGAGGCGCTGCGCCAGCACGGCGAAACCTGGCAGCAGGACGTCTTTCTCAAGCCGCTGATCGACGGCCGCTGGACCGGCACCATGTGCCTGACCGAGCCACATTGCGGCACCGACCTGGGCCTGCTCAAGACCCGCGCCGAGCCCAACGCCGACGGCAGCTACGCCATCACCGGCACCAAGATCTTCATCACCGCCGGCGAGCACGACCTCACCGACAACATCGTGCATCTGGTACTGGCCAAACTGCCCGATGCACCGGCCGGCGCAAAAGGCATCTCACTGTTCGTCACTCCCAAGTTCAAGGTGGACCGCGACGGCACCGTGGGCGAGCGCAACGCGCTGCATTGCGGCTCGATTGAGCACAAGATGGGCATCAAGGGCTCGGTGACCTGCGTGATGAATTTCGAAGGCGCACAGGGGTATCTGGTCGGCCAGCCGCACAAGGGCTTGCAGGCGATGTTTACGATGATGAATACCGCGCGCCTGAGCGTGGGGCTGCAGGGCATCGGCCTGTCCGAGCGCGCGTATCAAAATGCGCTGCGTTACAGCCGCGAGCGCCTGCAATCGCGCGCGCTCAGCGGTGCCAAGTTCCCCGACAAGCCGGCCGACCCGATCATCGTGCACCCGGACGTGCGCCGCATGCTGCTGACCATCAAGTCGCTGACCGAAGGCAGCCGCCTGCTGGCGCTGCACGCGGCCAGCCTGGTCGACATCAGCCACCACGGCGCCACCGAACAGGAACGCGCCGATGCCGAGACGCTGGTGAGCTTCCTCACCCCGATCTCCAAGGCCTGCCAGACCGAGTGGTCGATCGAGAACACCTACCACGCGCTGCAGTGTTTTGGCGGCCATGGCTACATCCGCGAATACGGCATGGAGCAACTGGCCCGCGACGCCCGCATCACCACCATCTACGAAGGCACCACCGGCATCCAGGCGCTGGACCTGATCGGCCGCAAGACCGCCGCCAGCCAGGCTGCGGGCTTGAAGCTGTTCCTGGCCGATGTGGAAACCTTCGCCAATGCGCAGCAAGGCAACGCGGCGCTGGCCGAGTTCATCAAGCCGCTGCGCGACAAAGCCAGCGAGTGGGCGATGCTGACCCGCGACGTGCTCGATCGCGCCGCCCGCAACCCCGACGAACTCGGCGCCGCCAGCTACGACTATCTGTTCTATTCCGGCTACGTGGTGCTGGCCTACTGGTGGGCGCGCAGCGTGGCCGCTGCCGATGCCTCCGCGCACAGCGAGGACTTCAAGCGCGCCAAGCGCGAGACCGCACGCTTCTACTTCGCGCGCGTGCTGCCACGCACGCTGACCCATGCCGCCACCATCCGCAGTGGCGCCGCCCCCTTGATGACGCTGGAAGCGGAGCTGTTCGGCGAAGGCTGATCGCTGCGATACACAAACTGTCAACGATCGGGTATAAGCTGTTTTCCCGATGGAGACAGACACTCACGCACGTGGTGTGATCGTCCCCGGCGGCTTCGATGCCCCGGTCGCGGGCAGCTCTGTCGCTGCGTTTCAGCAACTTCCCGCATTGCGCCTACTCTCGCTCGATGCGCACGGCCGGGTGCTGGACTGGATCAACTGGCAAGACGCCGCCTGTCTGTACGCACGCGGCGCGGTCTCCTGGACGCTGGGCGAACCGTGCATGCAAATCCATGGCGGCATCTCGCGGCTGACCGGCGAGCGCAGCGTGCTGGAATTGCATCCCATCATCGCCGCGCGTGGTCACGCACGCTCGCGCGCACTGGACCCGACCCCCACGCTCAGCAACACCGCGTTGTTCGCACGCGATGCGCAGCTGTGCCTGTATTGCGGCCAGCACTTCAGCCGCCCGCAACTGACCCGCGACCATGTCATGCCGGTGTCCAAGGGCGGTCGCGATACCTGGGAGAACGTGGTCACTGCGTGCTTCCAGTGCAACTCGCGCAAGGCCAACCGCACGCCACAGCAGGCGCATATGCCGCTGCTGGCGGTGCCGTATCGCCCGAGCTGGATCGAACATCTGATCCTCTCCAACCGCAATATCCTCTCCGATCAGATGGCGTTCCTGCGCGCGCAGTTGCCCAAGCGCTCCAAGCTGTCGCTGTAGCGCGTGTCATCCATCCCCGCGCAGATCGCACGGGCTTGCAGGTGTTCGGGCTCAACAAGAGCGACTAAGTGGACCTGGGTCCACGCCTGAGCGATGACGCAGTAATGGGCACACGCAAAGCCGGGCATCCATCCTGCCCGCTGACCAGCACACTGTCGTTCCAGTCACGAACTCCCAGCGTCTGGCATTCGCGCGCCCAGCATGCATCTGCGCGTCCAACCGGGTGCGGCAGATTGCCGCATGCGCAGGCGTACAATGCGCCCGCAAGCAATGGCGGCGAGCGCAGCCATCACTTCCCGCTGACAGCTGAACCGGTTTGCTTGCCGGGCCTTCGCATGGGGAGGACAATATGGCTTCAGAACATTGACACGATGATGATCGATTCCACCCGCTATCCGCGCCTGTCGCGCATCCAGACCCCCGACGATCTGCGTCGCTTCGACGAGGCCGACCTCACGGCGATCGCCGAAGAACTGCGTTCCTACCTCATCGAGTCGGTGGGCAAGAGCGGCGGGCACTTCGCGGCGGGCCTGGGTGTGATCGAACTCACCGTCGCCCTGCACTACCTGTATCAGACCCCGGTCGATCAGCTGGTGTGGGACGTGGGCCATCAGACCTACCCGCACAAGATCCTCACCGGCCGTCGCGACCAGATCCACACGGTCAAGCAGAAGGACGGCGTGGCGCCGTTTCCCAAGCGCGAAGAAAGCATCTACGACACCTTCGGCGTCGGCCATTCGTCGACCTCGATCTCGGCCGCGCTCGGCATGGCGATCGCCGCGCAGCGCAACGGCGACGAGCGCAAGGTCGTGGCGGTGATCGGCGACGGCGCGATGACTGCCGGCATGGTCTACGAGGCGCTCAACCACGCAGGCGGCATGGACCCGGAACCGAACCTGCTGGTGATCCTCAACGACAACCGCATGTCGATCTCCGAAGCGGTCGGCGGGCTGACCAAGATGCTGGGCCGTGCCAGCGGCAGCCGCACGCTCAACGCGATCCGCGAGGGCGGCAAGAAGATCCTCGGCGACAAGAAGAACAACCCCACCGCGCGCTTCGTGCGGCGCTGGGAAGAACACTGGAAAGGCATGTTCGTGCCCTCCACGCTGTTCGAGGAAATGGGCTTCCACTACACCGGCCCGATCGACGGCCACGACCTGCCCAGCCTGGTTGGCGCACTGAAGACTTTGCAGACGCTCAAGGGCCCGCAGTTGCTGCACGTCATCACCACCAAGGGCAAGGGCTACGAGCTGGCCGAAGGCGACCAGATCGGTTACCACGCGGTGGGTCCGTTCGATCCGAGCAAAGGGCTGATTGCCAAGGCCGGCGCCAAGAAGCCGACCTATACCGATGTCTTCAGCGACTGGGTCTGCGACATGGCCGCCGCCGAGCCGACGCTGTTGGTGATCACCCCGGCGATGCGCGAAGGCTCGGGCCTGGTGCGTTTCAGCAAGGAATATCCGCAGCGTTATTTCGACGTGGCGATTGCGGAGCAACATGCGGTAACCCTGGCCGCCGGCATGGCGACCCAGGGCGCAAAACCGGTGGTGGCGATCTACTCCACCTTCCTGCAGCGCGGCTACGACCAGCTGGTGCACGACGTGGCGGTGCAGAAGCTCGACGTGCTGTTCGCGATCGACCGCGGCGGCGTGGTCGGCCCGGATGGCGCCACCCATGCCGGCAATCTGGATCTGAGCTTCCTGCGCTGCGTGCCGCACATGGTGGTGATGGCGCCGGCCGACGAAGCCGAGTGCCGCCAGATGCTGACCACTGGCGTGCGCTACGAAGGCCCGGCAGCTGTGCGCTACCCGCGTGGCACAGGCCCAGGCAGTGCGCTCGACATATCGCTCACCACGTTGCCGATCGGCAAGGCGCAGCTGCGTCACAGCGGCGCACGCATCGCCCTGCTGGGCTTCGGTGCGAGCGTGGATGCGGCAGAAGCGGTCGGGCGCGAACTCGGCCTGACCGTGGTCAACATGCGCTTCGTCAAACCGCTCGACAAAGTCATGCTGCTGGAGCTGGCCAAGAGCCACGAAGGCTTCGTCACCATCGAAGACAACGTCGTCGCCGGTGGCGCAGGTTCGGGTGTGGCAGAGCTGCTCAATGCCGAAGCGATCACCATGCCGATACTGCACCTGGGCCTGCCCGACAGCTTCCAGCACCACGCCAGCCGCGAAGACCTGCTGGCCGACGCTGGCATCGATCAGGCCGGTATCCGTGCCGCCGTGCTCAAGCGCTGGCCGCAGCTGATGGTCAGCAAGACGCCTTCGTTGAATGCTGCTGCGGGCTGAGGCTCGCGGTCAGTAGAGCGACTTGGGGGGGCTAACAAAACCTCTCGAACGCCTTTATCGATGGCGACAACGTGATGGTCGCACTCGCCTTTGTTGGACACTGGAGCGATGTCGGCAATGGCAATGCCATTGCTCGGATCGACAGGAGCCGAGCATGACCGCATCGGACAGTCGCGCCGCGCGTACTGCCCGCAACCACGCACACCGACCCTCTCGACTGGCCCTTGCCCGCCAACCGGCGCGGGCTCTTACGCGGCATGGATGCCGCCTAAGCGCCTACAAGGACGTACTTGCGGCTTGTCCCGCGCGGGTGGGCGGGCAAGGGCCCTGCAACCAAGCTGCAGATCAGCCGGCTGCGCACACTTGGCAGTTTTGTGAGCCGCTCTTGGATGTTCAGTCCCGGCAGGCGATTGGAGATTCGCCTGCCCGTATCAACCGCGACCCAAGCGTCGTGTTGACGCGGCTGCGCTGACGCAATGCGCGACGATCTCGCGTGGCGATGCATCAGACCTGCGGCACCACACCGGTCTGCGCAAACGCATTCACCAACCGCACGATGCGTGCCTGCGCATCGATGGCGTGCAGTTCCGTTTGCAATCGACGCACGCCTGACGGCACCTCAGCGGCGTCAAGCGCCTCGCGCAACAGTGCCGGCAATTCGTCCAGCGCGCGCAACCACCAGGCTGCTCCGGCGACCTGCAGGCGTGCGGCGTGGTCGAACTGATCGTAGTCCAGCGGATACACGATCGATGGCAAGCCGGCAGCGAGGCAGGCGTACAGAATGCCGGCGCCGCCGTGGTGCACCACCAGCGCGTAGCGATGCAGGTGCTGCGCATAGTCGACATACGGCAGACGTTGATAGTTGCCGTGCGCCTGCTGCTGCGGCGCTGCGGTATCGCCATCGCTGAAATGAAAGATCACTTCCGGGAACTGCGGCGCCAGCGCGCGCAGCACCGCATCCATGCGGTGTTTGACCCAGTGCAGATGCGTACCCAGCGTCACCAGCACATGCCGCTGCCCAGCGACGAACTCAGGCGACGCAACTGCCGATGGCGGCGTACACAGCTGCGGCCCGACGAAGCGCACCGCCGCAGGCCAGCGCTGCGCCAACTCGAACGACGGCAGACCCAATGCCAGGATGCACTGCGGCGAATACACCGCCTCGCTACGATCGCTGCGATACATCGCCGACAATCCGCAGGCATGCATCTGGCGCCGATAACAGGCATGCACGCTTCGTTTGAATCCACGCGTCAAACGCCGCGCGATCGCATGCCAGATCCGCTGCGTTACTGTGGTCGCCGGCAGCAGACCGCCGAAATACGCCGGAGGCCCGTCGACTGTTTCGATCACGCACGGCGACGGCATGCTGGTCCACCATGCGATGTCCATTGCCTGCGCCGCCAGTCCTGCGCTGGGCAAGGTGAAATCGACGATCACCAGGTCCGGCCTGCGCTCGCGCCAGCGCGCTTTCAGCACATCCCCCATCCGCGCCATCAACCCAAGCGCATTGCGCAGTTGTCGAAGCAAGCGCAACGGGTTGTGGCCCACCGCGTGCGGTGGGTTGGCGATCTCCAGCAACAGCCGGTCGGCTTGCGCATCCAGCACACTGACTGCGCTCAGCCCACATGCACGGATGCGCGCCTGCGCCGCTGGCGTGCTGATGACCCGCACCTGGTGATGCGGCGCCAGCTGACGGGCGATCGCAAGGATCGGATGCAGGTGCCCGCTATATGGCGGCGCGATCAGATCGATGCGCATCTACCCTCCCCTTGCACGGCGTGTTCGACCGTCGCGACGAACGCCTGGCAATCGGCGAGCACCGCCGCATTACGCAAGTAGTCCATGTGCCCGCACGCGGGCCTCAGATCGATCGCAGCACCGAACAGCGTGCGCGAGATCCAATCACGCTGCCCTTGCAACACGCGCAACTGTGCGAACGAGGCAGGTGCGTTACAGACCGGACCGTAGGCGAACACTGCCAGACGCGTACGCAGTGCCTGCGGAAGCTGCAGCGCGGTGAGTAACTGCAGGCCGCAGCTGCCAGCCAGCACTACCGTGATCGGCGCCTGCTCCAATAGCGCCATGACACGCATGCGATCGGCGTCCACGATACGTGCGGCGCGTGCGGCCAGGTACTGCCGCGCGTTGGAGAGACTGGCGCGCCAGAGCGGCATGCATCGATGCGCAGCGCTATCAGGGCGATACGGATAATTGCAGTCGATCAGTTGCCGGCCCCGGCCTTGCAGCTGCTGCAAGAAGTGCTGCTGTTCGATGCTCAATGCGCAGCGCTGTGGATCGCTTTGCCCAGTAAGGAAGGCGATCTGCAGCGTAGCGCTGTCAATCGGCACGGAAACACCCATCCGGCAATACGCGGTAACGGCGCGTGCGCCAGCGGATCGTGCGCACCACAGCTGCATGCAGCAGATGCAGCGGCTGTAGAACTTCGGCGCAAATCGACAGCAATGGCCGGTGACGAATCGCTCCGCTGACGCGCCATTGCACCAGACACAGCAGCAAGGCACGCAGTAGCAACGTAGTCAGCGCACATGCGATGGCCAGCCATGTTGGCTGCACGCAAACACACAGCAGCAAGCCCATCAGCAATAGCGGCGGCAGCCCCTGCAGTACGAAAATTGCGCTGCGTATGCCCAACGTCTGATGGCGCAGCAGGATCAGCGCGAACAACATCCACCGATGCATCTGGCGTGCGTAACTGGCCAGATCCGGCATCGCAGTGCGCATCGCCACCGGCGCGGTGGATTGGCACACGCGCCCACCGCGCTCACGCACCAGTGTTGCGAACGCCAGATCGTCGGTCAGCTGCTCCAGCAACGCGGCAAAACCGCCCCAGGCGCGCAGTTGTTCGGTGCGGGCGGCATAGCACATGCCATTGATGGTCAGCGGCGCGGCGAACGGCAGCCAGCCCAGATAGGCGAGCGCCGCATTGTTGTTGACGAACTGCGACAGCAGGCGGCCAGCCAGCGTTGCGCTGTCCTGGTAATACGGCAGCGCAGTGACGACATCGGCGTGGGTCAGATCCTGCAACAACCGGGCAAGCGCGCTGTTGCTCAGCTGCGCATCGTCGTCGAGGATCAGGCTGATCGGTGCGCGCACATGCGGCAGCGCGTAATCGAGTTTCCATGCTTTCGGATTGATGCCAGGTGGCGCCGGAGGCACCAGCACACGCTCGATGCGTCGCTGCGGATACAGCATCACCAATGCATCGGCAACCGTGTTTCCTGCACGATCCTCCGCATCCAGCAGCCAGATGAAGTGTGCATCCGGCAGTGCCTGTAGGTTGGCGGCAAGCACCTGCTGCAAATGCGCGTCGCCGCCGAGGATGGGCTGCAATATCGCCACCTCGGCCTGGGTTGCAGCGGCATCGCTCGATGGCCGCGCGCGTGCGCCGCGCACGACCCACAGCACCGCAGCCGTCTTGACCACCAGCACCGCCAGATAGGCCGCTGCCAACGCCAGTGCGGCTACGTCCATTGCGCCGCCTGCCAACGTACGAACGCCTCGATACCTTCTTCCAGGCCAACGCTGGGTTGCCCGAGATCGGCAAGCGTGCGTCGTGGATCGAAGGTCTTGGAGTAGGCAAATGCGCCAACACCGAAGCGGGTGATCGGCGGTTCGCCGCGCAGTCGCAGCAGGCGGTAGGCCGCTTCCACCACGCTGGCCATGCGCAACGCAGTGGCGATACGTACCTCGCGCTGCGGCAACGGCAGCTGCAGGCGCGTCAGCAAGTCCATTAGCAGCTGCTGCAGATCCACCGGCTGTGCGTTGGTGAGGTTGTAGGCCGGCTGCAAGTGCGGCGCGGTGGCCGCGCGATAGAGGTAATCGCACAGCGTATCGATATAGATCAGATCGCCGATCACCGGCTGGGTCTGGCCGACAAAGCGTGGCAACGCGCCTTTGCGCGCAGCGGCGATCACGCGCGGGAACAGCACCGTATCTCCCGGCCCGAAGACCGCGCGTGGGCGCAGCACGGATTTCTCGCCTGGATATTGATCGAGCAAGGTTTCGCCAAGATATTTGGTCTGCGCGTAGGTATTGACGAATGCCGGCCCGATCGGGCTGTCCTCGGTGAGGTCGTATTGATGCGCCTCGCGATAGAACACCGAACTCGACGACACATACAGCAGACGCGGGCAGCCATTGCGCGTGCAGAACTCGATGACGTTGGCGGTGGCCTCTACGTTATGCAGCTGGAACTGCGCACGCGTGCCCCATGGCGATGCCAGTGCCGCTGCATGAATCACCACATCCGGCTGCCACTGCAGCGAGAACGGGCGGCTCAGATCGATGCGATGGTAGTTGGGTAGATCGCTGGCGCGGCGACCGATGCCATGGATCTCCACACCCGGCTGGCCCTGGAAACGCCGCAGGAACGAACCACCAACAAAACCGGAAGCACCGGTCACGAGAATGCGCAGGCTCATCGCCACTCCGGTTGATAACGATCAAGGCTGGGCTGGCAGTGCGAAGGCAGGATCGCCAACTCGGGATGCGCTTGCGACAGCCCGTGCAACTGCTGCACGGTGCGTTGAAACGCTGCCCAATCGTGCATCAATAAACGCGTGGGCCATGCTGGCCACTGCAGCGTTGCCCACGTCGCCGACGACCACACCGCGTCGGCACACAGCAACACCTCGCGGTCGTGCTGATCGCGTAACCACAGGCCCATCTGCCCAGGCACGTGTCCGGGCAACGGCACCGCCAGCACGCTGCCGTCTTCGAACAGATCGTAGGCCGCGCCAAGACCTTGCCAGGCACCGGCCAGGGCACGCAACGGCGCTTGCTCGGCAAACTGCAGTCGCGAATCGAAATCCTCGGGCATTAGCTGCGGCAACAAGGCACGCCGCAGGCCGCCAATGCGCGAACACCTGCGCAGCTGTTGGTAGTCCGCACGCAGGCAGATGAAGCGCGCATTCGGCAGGTCGCGCAGACCACCCACATGGTCGGCATGGAAGTGCGAAATCAGGCACCAGGCAATCTCCTCCAGCTGCACGCCGCGACGTGCCAACTGTGCGCCCAGCGTTTCGTGCGCGGGCAAGCTCACCGGCGTGGTCAAGCGGTACAGGCGCTCGGGCCAGGGATCGGTGGCGCGAAAGAAATGCGCGGCATAGCCGGTGTCGTACAGCAGCGCCCCACGCTGCGGATGCCGAATCAGCACGCTCAATGCCGGGAACTCCACTGCATGCCAGTGCCCGTCCGCACGCACCATGCGCTCGCAGTGGCGACAGTGGCCGATGCGCAGCAACTCCAGCGACACGCGCGGCGGCATCAGGACACGACCTGTTCGGGAAGTGAGCACACGTCCTAGTACCGCAATACCATGCCGCCGATCGCCAGCCCGGCGCCGGTGCCGAGCAGTGCGAACAGATCGCCGCGTTGCAAACGCTGCTCGATCCGCGCGTGATGCAAGGCGTGCGGCAACGATGCGGCGACCTGATTGCCGGTGGCATGCAGGATGCGAATCACCTGATCGGCGCGCAGCCCCAAGGCCTGCACCACATGATCCAGACCGCCGCCGGAGGCCTGATGCGGGACCAGGCAGCGCAACGCCTCCGTGGTGGTGCCGGCCTCGCGCAGCAATTGCTCCCAGAAGGCAGGCAGGTAGCGCGCCGCGAAGCGATAGGCACCGCGCCCATCCATGCTGAAGGTGCGCGAGGCATCGGGGGCGCTTTCTTCGCCACGCGGATAGCGCGTGCCGCCGCCGCGAATACGGCACAGATCGGCGCCCTTGCCATAACTGCACAGGCGGCTGGACAGCAAGGCCGAGCCGTCTTCCGCAGCGCTGCGTCCCACGATCACCGCAGCCGCACCATCGCCAAACAACCCGGCCGTAGCCGGCGCCGATGCATCCAGCCCGCCCGATGCCACCTCGCTGGAGACGATCAACACGCGCTGGTAGCGCCCGAGCGCCAACGCATTGGCGGCCATATCCAATGCCACCAGAAAACTCAGACAGGTCGCATTGACGTCGAACGCGGGAATGCCCGAATCGCCCAGGCCAAGCGCGCGCTGGATCAATACCGCCTGGCAGGGAATCGGCTGCTCCATGACGCTGCAGGCCGAGATCAGGCAATCGATGTGGCCGGACTCGATGCCGGCGCTGGCCAGCGCCTGGGTCGCGGCGGCGGCGCCCATCGACGATGCGGTCTCGCCCTCGCCCACGTAATGGCGCGTGGCCACGCCCGAGCGCGCGAACGTGGTGCCCGCCGGCAACTGCCAGCGCGCGTCCAATTGTTGCGAGGTCACCTCCGTCGCGGGGACATGGCGCCCGGTGCCCAGAATGCGCAGCGGCAATGCGTTCAACGCGGAGGTCTCATTGGACAAGGCGCGCAGCATAACGTGGCTGGCGTTGGCCGACTCGATCGATCGCACGCTGCGCATCGCCTTCAAACGAATAAGACCATGGCGCGGCCGATCAAGCCTAAGGAGCGGCCACCGAACCTGCTGCGCTTACGGCGCCTCCACCGCATATCCCATCGCCTGCAGCCGTGCGAGATATCCATCCGGCGCCATCAGCCGGCTGATCGGCAGCACCGCGAAGGTACTGCGATTGCGTTGCAACGCCGTGGTGGCGATGCTCAGCCAGTGCTCGCGCATGCGGCGTTCGAGATCGTCGATACCACGCGCCCTGGCCGCACCGGAGCTGGCCATCGCGCTCATGCAGGCGGCCTGCGGATCTTCGCGCGGCAGCTGGCGCAGCGCTTCGATATCGCCCACCGACCATGCGTTGGCGCGCTCGACCATCGTGGGCAGATCGCGCTCCACTGTCACCAGAATGCTGCGAAAGCACGCGGTATCGTCCATGCCGCCGGCACGGAAATCCTTGATGGCCTGGCGCGGGTCCTTGATCTTGTAGTCCAGCGCTGTGGGGGTTGGCTTGATACCTGCGCGCTTGGCGGCACGCTCCACCACCGACCAGATCACCGGCGAACGGGCAAGGCCAGAGCGCTTGATCGCCGCCTGATACAACTCACCGGCGGCCAGCATCGGGCGCTTGCGCTCCACACCCCGATCGCCACCGATATAGCGTGCCTTGGCCAGGCTCCAACGGGCATACAGATCGGGCGGCAATACCTCGCGTAGTTCGCGGCCGTCTTCGTTCTTCATCGCCTTCATCGCGGACGGCAGCAAGGTCAGCTTGCCGAAAAATCCCATGTCCGCATCAATCTGCACGGTCGGCGCCATCAGGACCTGCTGGGACTGCCCGATGATCGTTTCCACCTCGGTCGACTGCCACTGCAGCCGCTTCGGCAATGGCGACAAGGTGCCCAGGATCCACAACACATGATCGCCCTTGCTGACCTTCCACAAGCCAGGGCCGGGTTGCACGCCGCGCACCACCATCGCTTCCAGATCGACCACCGCCGGTGGCGATGGCGCAGCCACTTTCGGCGTTGTGCTATCACTGGCCGCCGCCAGCAGCGACACCAGCATCAATCCGACTCCCCACACCGCCCCCTTGCCTCGCATCACATGTCGCCCCTGTGTGAGACGCGGACATTACGCCAAGCCCGCCACCGCCGCGTTAGGGAAGCGTTCGGCATGGCAGGCGCAACCGTGGCTCAGCGCGGGACCAGGGCTGCCAACTGCGCGGCCAGCGGCGAGGCATCGTCGAGCAGCGCGAACCCTTCCCACACGAACCCGGGCGAGACCGTGCAACCCACCAGGGTGAAATCGCCAAGCGAGCGTGCTGCCTGCCAACAGCCGGCCGGCACCACGTGCATCGGCTCACCGCGCTCGGCCGCATCCAGGGTCAGGCGTTGCAACTGCCCGCTGGCCTCGTCGTAGATCAGCAGCTCCAGCGCATCGCCTTGCTGCCAATGCCAGCTTTCCTCGGCGTCCACGCGATGCCAGGCGCTGCATTCGCCGGCACTGAGCAGAAAGCGGATCGCGGTCAGCGCGGGACGCGTGTGCCCGCCATCGGTGATCTGACGAGCAGACGCGTAGACACGACGGAAGTGCCCACCTTCCGGATGCGGGGCGAGGTCGAGCGAGCGAATCAGGTCAGCGGCGGTTGGATGCATCCCTGCATGCTAAGACAGCGCGCGCCGCCATGCATCACGGCAGATGCTTGCCCGCGCGCAGACAGGTGCGGAAAAACACCAGCAGATCCCAGCTATAGCGCTTGAGCAGACGGCGCGGCTCGTGGAGCAGCCGATACATCCATTCCATGTGCAGACGCTGCACCCACTCGGGCGCACGCTTGGCGGTACCGGACAGGAAGTCCAGCAATGCGCCAACACCGAACACCAGCGGCACCGTCAGCGCCTGGCTGTGATCGAGAATCCAGCGCTCCTGCAGCGGATTTCCGAAAGCCACCAGCAGCACATCGGCGCCGGAGCGGTTGATGCGCTCGGCCAGGCCCTCGCCCGCCGCGGCAAACTCGCCGTAGCCATCGCACATGCCCACCACCTGCTGCCCCAGCGTGCCGGTCAGCGTGGCGGCCGCGGTCTTGCCCACGCCCGGGCGCCCGCCCAGCAGGAAGAACTTGAGCGGATGCGCCGCCCCGCGGCACAGATACGGAATCAGATCGGTGCCATTGAGATTGCCGGCAAAGCGGCGGCCATGGATCAGCCGCGCGGCCAGATCCATCCCGATCCCGTCATTGACGATGCGCACGCTGGGCTCGCGCATCCGCATGCGCAACGCCTGGCATTGCACGATGAAATTGGTGTTGGCAAAGAACACCCGACGCCGCTGCTGCGCCGCCAGCGCATGGAACAACTCCAGCGCAAAGGCCTCTTGCGTCGTGGACAACACCGGAAACCCGCCAAGCGGAATCACCACGCCTTGGGGTGGCGCGCCATTGGCGGCAGTCTTCGTTTCGGTTTCCACGCGCTGGCCCTGCATCATCGAATCACCAAAGGTCGTAAGGGAATGCGGCCAGCAATCCGGCCTGCAAACTCGCCAGGTCGAACTCGCCATTGCCGCCCAGATCCAGGCACTCTTCCACGCTATTGCCCGAATGCCACTGCGTACGTCCGGTGCCGTTGTAGTAGTCGTCGTACTTGAAGCGGTCTTCGCCGTTGCCCCAGTCCAGATACACCGCCGGGATCCCGTACGCTTCGGCCAGAATCAGCCCGTGCAGCGAGCTGCTGATCACCAACTCGGCGCCCAGCAATGCGCTCATGAAGGTTGCAGGCTTGACGTTGGGAAACACCAGATGGTCGGCATACGCGCTGTATTTTTCGACCGGCTCGTTGAAGTGCGGAACGATGGCGAACGGACGCTTGTTTACCGCGCCAAGCGCATCGACGGGAAAGAACATCGGCGTCAGCAGACCGGGGTCGCCATAGACCTCGGGCACCGCGATGCCGCGCTCCATCAAGAATTTGCGCGTCTTCGGCCCACGCACTGCACGCACATCGAGTGTACTGAAGGTGTTGCGTTCGGCCGGAATCTTGCCGTTGATGCCACTGCCCCAGACGGTATCGCCATCTTTGGCGAAGTGCAGCACCGAACCGATCGCGATCAATTTCTTGCTGAGATCGCGCTTTTCAATCAGCGTTTTGTCCTGCAAGGACAGCACGCAGGAAACGATCACCTTGGACAGGTGATCCCCCATGTTGACGCCAGCGTTTTTCGGCTGCCACCAGAACAATGCACGACGTTCGGCATGTTCTATCCACTTCTGCAGTAAAGCGTTGGCCATCGTGAGGGATCTCCTTTAAAAAACGAATGAGCGCGCCGCATCAATGCGAGAGCGCAGCCTCCGCAGAGGTGCGCGCGGCTGCGCCGGTGTTGTGCGGGTACAACCGGGTCTCTGGATACGCACCGGGATTGAGCACGCGATCGGTGGTATCGGACCAATTCAGGCACTGGCGATAGCGCACGTGCGGTGCTTCCAGTGCCAGCCCGATTGCCGCAATGATCGAATCAGCGTCGCCCGGAGTGTAGCCGAAACGCGACTGATAGGGCCCGACGACGACGTTCGGGCAGACTGCCGGCAGCCCGAAAAAATCGTACTGCAATAGCTTCATCGAGCTGTCGGCCAGATAGATCGGCACCTGCTCGGATGCATAAGGCGCGATACCGAAACGGGCGTGCTTGATGTAGCCGATGGTCTCGACGTGTTTCATTTCGCCATAGACCGTCACGTTGTCGCCGTAACCAGGATGACGCCCCATGCCCGAGCCGATCACATGGAAGGTGACGTGCGGAAAGGCCTTGCTGGCGACAACGAAGAATTCCGGATCGAACAACATCGACCCCACCGCCACCGCGTGGATGCCCTCGCCATACGGCGATGGGTCGCCCAGCTGGTCCAGGTTGTGATCTACCCCATGACCGACGTGATAGACGTTGTCGCGGCTTGCCACTTCCTCGGCCATCGCTGGCGACACCAGCGCGATCACATCGAGCGTTGGCGCAACACGGTCGAACTCGCGCTCGATGTAGGAAGCGACATTGATCGTGCTCAATGCATCGGATGCGCGATAGACCAGCTTGGCCGCAGGATTGATGCGCTTGGCGAGCTCAATGAAGGCAACTGCAATGCCACTCTCGAACACGATCACGTCCGCCTCGCGCATCCAGTCAAGCAACTGACGCGGTGGATGCGCGGCATACCAGCGAAACATCGCATCCTCAACCGCACGTAGCCACGCGCGGCGCGTATTGAACGGATGCACCGTGGTGCGCCATAGATAGCAGTCGACCCCCTTGTGCGAGACGACAGTGTTCGCCGTTTCGTCCAGCGGCAGGCGCATGTCGCCCTTCATGCGCGAGAGCCTGCTGTAACGCAGCGAGAAGAATCGCGTCGTCCCGCGCAACGCCAGTTGATCGGTGATGAAGTGGATATTGGCGCGGCGCGGCGTGCGGTAATCGTGTGCGGACAAGACCAGATAGCAAGGCCGGGCAATGCCGGTAGCGGCGGCGGGTGTCTCGCTCATGGGCCGTGTCCTATGGATGAGTGGAAAAGAGCATGCACAAACGCAGGCGAGGACAGTGTCGATCTCATCGGCGTGCCTTGGCCTGGGTCAGTAATTTGCGGATGTTGACGATGGACAGCACATCGCGGCGGAACGCCGGCCAGATCGCCAGGGCTAGCAGACAGACGGCTGCCATCGCCCCTGCCCCAGCGGCGAGCTGTTGCCACAACGGGCCACCGGCCACGACGGAGACGTAGTACGCGCAGCCACCGGCCACACCGTAGGCCACCATCGGGCGCAAGGCGTTGGTGAACAGCGAGCGCACTGGCGCGTCGGAAATCTTGCCAATCCAGACCAGCGACAACGGCCAGATCAATAGCAGCCCGAACGAATAGCCGATCGCCACGCCCATCGCGCCCCAGCGCGAGCCGGCAAAGATGCAACCAATCAGCACGATGCGCCCGACCAGCGAGTAAATCAGCTGCTGGCGCATCAATCCCTTGGACAGGAAGACCCAATAGGTGGCGTAGGACGCGGTCTGGAAAATTCCACCCAGGGTCAACACCTGAAACAACGGCACCGCATCGCGCCACTGCTCGCCAAGCACCAGCACGATCAACGGCATCGCCAGCGCACAGGAAAAGGCGAACAGTGCAAAGATCAAATGCACCATCACTGTCTGCCCACGCAGCAGGAAAGCGTTGAAGCGCTCGCGGTCGTCCTGCAGCTGCGACAACACCGGCAACGCCACGCTGGTCGCCGGCGCGTTGATCTGGTTCAACGGCATCATCAGCAATTGGAAGGCGCGGTTGTACAGGCCCAGTGCGTCCGGGCCGGTGCGCCAACCGATGATGACCTGGCCGACATTGCGGCTGGCATATCCCAGTAACTGCGCGGCCATCAGATTCCAGCCGAAGCTCATGAAATCGCGCATCGGCGCTGCACGTTGGTAGCCGCGTGGCAACCAACGTGAGCAACTCGCGGCGATCAAGAAATTGACACTGGCTTGCACCACTTGCTGCACCACCAGCGCCCAATAACCCCAACCGAGCAATGCCGCAGCAACAGCTGCAACCAAGCCCAGCACCTGCGAACCGACATCACTCAACGCCACCTGCCCGAAGCGCAGGCCACGGCTCAGATGCGCGCGGTACTGCGTGGTCATGCCGTTGATCAGGAAGGTCACCGCCAGCGCCTGCGAGATCATCACCAGCGCCGGCTCTTTGTAGAAATTGGCGATCAGGTGGGCAGAGGCATACACCACCACCGATAGCGACAAGCCGATACCGCTGTTGATCCAGAACAGGTTGTCGCGTTGTTCGCGGCTGACATGCTTGGCTTGCACGGCAGCGGCGGACAGACCGAAATCGCGCAGGATCTCGGCTGCACCGACGATCGCGGTGACCATCGCCATCAGGCCGTAGTCGTAAGGCGTCAGCAACCGCGCCAGCAAAATGATGCCGCCGAACTGCACGACCATCTTGGCGGACTGGCCGATCATGGTCACCGCTGCGCCACCGGCGGCACGCGAACCGAGGCTGCGTGGTGGGGGCGGCGTGGGGGATGTCATCGTTGGGATCTCTGCGGTCACAGCGCGGCGTCTCCATCCTTGCCGAGCGCTTCCAGGTAGGTGCGGTAGTGCAACTGCCCGATCCGTGGCCAATCACGTTGCGAAAGATCCGGTGCCGGGCCGCGTGGCGCGTCGCGTACCTTGTCCAGCATGCCGGTCAGCAGCGCTGCATCGAAGTCGCCTTCATAGAGAAACACCCAGCCCGGGCCGACTTCCTCGGCAATGGCCGCATTCGACTCGCTCCACGGTGCCAGCACCGGACGCGCCAGCGACAACGCCAGCAGCAGCGTGCCGGAGTTGTGCATCTGCCGATACGGCAACACCACCAGCTCGGCCTGGCTGACTTCGCGCGCCAACACCGGCTCTTCGACATAGGCCAGCAGCGCGGTGACACGTGGATCCTGCGCGCAGGCATCCTCCACCAGCGTGCGCATCTGCGGCGTGGCGGGGTTGCCGACGATGCGTAGATTCAAGCGCGGATCGCCTACTTCGCGCATCACATCCAGCAGCGTTTCCACACCCTTGTACGGACGAATCAAACCGAAGTGCAGCAGCCGCCCCGGCACCGTACTGCCCTGCTGCATGGTCGCGAACCAGTCGCGGTAATGGCCATGCAGGATGGTGTCGGTGAACGGCGGCCGCGGCGGCGTGGTCGCATTGATGCGGATCCAGCGACGCGTCAAACGGTCGATCCACCGCAACAGGTTGCGCTCACGCCAACCGCGATCTTCGTGCGGCGCCAGGTTGTGCAAGGTACGCACCACCGGCGTGCCGGTCAGTTGCAGCTTGAGCAACAACAGCGCCGCACACACCTGCTTGGCCAACGTGCCGGCAGCACTCGGATGACGCAGCAGATATTCCGGCCAATGCAGATGCAGTACGTCGTAACGCGACAACAATGCATCGCGCATCGAGAAGAAGCGCGGTTGCACCGCATCCGGCAACGAAGCGTAGAGCTGGGTCAGATACGGATTGGTGTTGGCGTTGGGCTTCTCGGTGGAGAACAGCACGGTGACCTGCGGCTGCGTGGCCGCACGCGTCAGCGAGGCAGACGCAAGCGCACTCATCGCACCGCCTCCTGCGCGCGGCGCGTGCCCAGCGCGGTGTGGTATTCGTCGATATAGCGCCCCACCACGTGCTTCCAGTCGTAGCGGCTCACATACGCCATGGATGCGGCGCGACGCGTATCGAAATCCGCATCCGACTGCAGCGCAAGCGCCTGCACCTGATCGGCCGCTATCTCGAGCCTGTCGCGATTGACGATCACGCCCTGACCGGACTCGCCGGCAAGACGCACGAACGGCGGGATATCGCTGAGGATCGGAATCAGGCCCGCACTCATCGCCTCGACCGCCGCAATGCCGAACCCTTCATGCCGCGACAGGCACACGAAGAACTGCGCTTGGTGCATCAACGCCCGCAACTGCTCCTGCGAAGGCGACATGCTCAGCTGCACCTTGTCCTGTAGACCACGCTCGGCGATCGCCTTGCGCAGATCGGCCTCGTTCAAATCGTACTCGCGGCCGGCGATGATCAGCCGCCACTGCGGGTCGCGCTTGAGCGCGGCCTGGAGCAACTCCAGGGTTTCGATCAACCCCTTGTTCACCGACCAGCGCCCGAAATACAGCATCGTGCGCCCGGGCGTCGTTGCACCCTGCCCTGCGTACTTCTCCACGTCGACGCCGTTCTCGATCACCCGCAAGCGCGCCGGCGACACCACCTTGGCGAACAGATCGCCATCGTTCTCGCTGGTAGCGATCACCCGCGCATACGCCAGCGCAGAAGTGCGGGTCAGCGTCTGAAACCACAACTGCTTCATACGCGAGGCGTAAGCGGTATGGAAAAACCCGCCATGCGTGGACACCACCATCGGCTTGCCATGCAGCGGCTTGGTCAGCGCAAGATAGTCGTAGAAGAAATCGATGCCATGCAGGTGCACCAGATCCGCCGAGCGAATCGCACCGAGCACCGATGGCGCAAACGGGTAGCGCGACGAACCGCGGTAACCGATGCGCCGGATCGGCAGGCCCTGATGCGTTTCCTGCGCAGCAAGTTGCGCGCCTGGATCGGTGAACACCCGGTCCAACGTCACGATCTCCACCGTATCGTCACTGTTGGCCTGATGTTGACGGGCCACATTGAGAACGACTTCCTCCATGCCTCCGATCGAAGGATGGAATTGGCGGACAACATGCACCACTTTCATTACGCCAATCTCCTGTGCCCGCAACGCGCAACGGCGTGTTGCGACGGCTGATGATTCTGGAAGCTCGTCATTTACCTTTCAACCCCAACATCCACGGCGCAATGCGCACCAACACTGCACGCATCGGCACACTGGCAACAATCGCCACCGTGCACAAACTCATCGCCCATGCAGGTGTCCCGATCATGCTGGGTGCGATCACACCGGTGCGTGCCACCACGCTGGTGAGTACCAGAAACACCAGCGTATGCGTGCACAGAATCAGCAAGGTGTTGGCGCCAATCCACTGCAGCCAACGCCATTGCCGAACGAAGTAGGCAACGCACAAGGTCATCGCCGTGCCCAGCAGGCTGACCAGCAAAAACACCGCAGCGGACTGCCCGAACTGCAGATTGTTCACATCTACTTGCCCGTTCCATGCCGCCAACCACCACCAGGCTGCTGCCAGCACCGGGAGTGCCAATGCCCACGCCATGGCGCCAAGCGATCGCAGCGCATCGGCGTAGCGCGATAGCCAGCCGCCAACGGCAATGAAGAACAACGCGACCGGCAACACGTCCAACGCAAACGGAAGCCGCAGCTGCAGCGACGGGAACCAGCCGGCCCATGCCAATGCAAGCGGCAGGCAGGTTGCAGCCAGCACCGTCGTACTCAAGCGCGCGCGCAATGCAATGTAGGCGAGCGTGGTGACAAACAGCGCCGGCAAAAACCACAACGCCGGAAGCACATACAGGCTTGCGCCGTTGGCCCAGAACAGACCCATAAACGGGTCCCACCACGGCAGGCTGTGCGATGGATGCGCCGCGCGGCTGGTCACTCCCATCAACATCCAGCAAGCGTAGGCAACCAGAAAGAACGCAAGGTAGGGAAGGAGCAGCGTGCGCGCCAACTTCTTGATCGTCGCCACCGTCATTGCACGGCGGCCGAAGCGCTCGCCCACCCAGCCGGACAGCACAAAAAACAACGGGACGTGAAAGCTATAGGCGAACAGCTTGTAGGCCGCCGGCATGCCGCTGGCATGCCCCAACACCACCAGGACGATGGCCAGCGCTTTTGCTGCATCGATCTGCCAATCGCGGGTCAACGCCGGTGCTGGCGCGGCCCTGGCCCCCGAGCTGTCGTGCCTGGCTGCAGTGGAATACGGCGCGGTCGTCATGGCGCGGTGCCGGTCATGCCGCCACCGGGCGGGCACCCAATGTCCACGGCGCGAAACGCATCAGGAACCAGCGCAGCGGCACGCATGCGGCCAACGCGAAGATGGTGACGAACAACGCCCAGCCAAGCCCCGGACGCGAGGTACCGAATCCACCAGCCAGTGCCGCAACACCGGAAAGCACAAAAAACACCAGCATGTGCGTGCACAGGATCAACAACGTATTGCGCCCGATCCACTGCACCCATGCCCAGCCTTGCACCAACCGCGCGGCGCAGATCACCATCAGCGACCCAAGCACTGCACTCAGCAGAAACAGCGCATGATTGCGGCCGAATTCCAGCATGTTGACGTCGATCCGGCCGTTGACATCAGCCAGCCAGGCAACCGCAATCCCCAGCACCACCGTCGCAAGCACGCTCCCAACCAACGATTTCGGCAGGTGCGGCGAGAGGTGGATCAGCAAGGCGCCAAGTGCATAGAAGCACAGCGACACCGGTAGCACATCCAGCCCGAAAAAAATCCGCACACCCTGTGCCGGGAACCAGTGCATCCAGAACCAGGCCACGACCAGCGACGCCACCGCAATCACCACCGGCGACAGCCAGCGGCGCAGCAGCACGTAGCCAACCACCGTCACCAGCATCACCGGCAGAAACCACAGCGGAGGCTGCACGTACAGATCCGGGCCGATTCCGGTGAACATCGCCACGATCGGCTCCCACCACGGGTGACTGCCCCAGCGTGCCGCTTTTTCGCCGATATTGCGCGTCAACAGCCAGTACGCATAGCCAAGCAGATAGAACACCACATACGGCAACAACAAGCTGCGCGCCTGCTTGCTGAAGGTCTGCGACAGCCCGGTAGCGCGCGAGGCGTACCCGGAGGCCAGCCAGCCGGAGACCAGAAAAAACAGCGGCACATGGAAGCTGTAGGCGAACAAGGTCATGCCGTGCGGCACGCCCTTGGCGTGGCAAAACACCACCAGCAAAATCGCGATCGCCTTGGCGGCGTCGATACGCAAGTCGCGACCGCGTTGCGGGGTGGCGACGTGTGCGCCGGCAGTCGGCAAGACCGGCTGCTGTGCCTGCGTCGCCGCCAGATTCATCGCGCCCCTCCCGCAGGCAATGGCAGCTGCCCGCCATCGTCGGTTGGATCCTGCTTGCTCACCTTAGCCGTCGTTGCAGCAGACCAGGTCGGCAGCATGTGCCACATGCAGCCGCACACGAACCACCACAGCGCCGAGGTCTTGATCGAAAAGTAGCCGTTGGACACCAGCAGACTCAGCGCGAACGCAAAGATTGCCAGGTTCTTGAACAGCTGTCCTTCCTTGCTCGGCATCAGCAGCAGGAACGAATAGGACAACAGAAACGCCAGCACGCCGACGATCGACTGCGATGCGATGAAGTAGGCAATACCACTGTCGAAGTAGCGATACGCCTGCGCAAAATCCAGGCCCATCCAGGACTCGAACGACAGGTTGTTCATCGAATACACGGTGAAGAATATCCGCCCCATCGTGTTGTCCTGATAGGCGGTGATCCCGGTGATCCACACCAGCAACCACGCGGTCATGATCACCACCAGAAACACCAGGAACGCCAGTCGCTGATCCAGGCGTTTCAATAGCGGCGACAGCAACACCATCAGCACACAGGTGCCCGCCGCGAGCCGTCCATCGGAGGCAACGATCATGAAACCGATCAAACCGACCGACAGAATCAGCATCGACGGCCGCATCCAACGCCAGAACACCAACACGATTGCGGTGAAGAAGCAGATGTAGTTGCCCATCGTCACCGGCTCGATGAACATCGAGGAGGCGCGCGGCAGGTTGGAGCCCGGCAGGAAGTTACGCTCGCCCGGCCGCGTGGCGCTGACGAACAGATTGCTGTCTTCGTTCCAGAAGCCTTCCGCGCTCATGCCACGCGCATTGACGAAGAAGCTCTTCGGATTGACCAGATCGCCGTAGGCGCTTGGCATCGCCAGCTCGAAGGCGGCAACCAGCGAGACGATGATCGTCATGCGCACGAACAGCTTGGGCACCGACCCGGTATAGGCCGAACCCAGCACGACAAACGCAAACACCACCAGGGCATCACGGAAAAATTTGGGATCGATCTGCCAGTTCACCAGAAAGCGCACGAACATCAAGGTGACGATCAGCCCCAACCCGCTGATGATCAACGCGATGCGCTTGCGGCTCATCGAGCCCAGGCCAAGCAGGAAGCACGCGGCGTAGATAATGAACTCGACTGCATAGGTGATCACCGGACGCACCGTGAACACGTTCGCGTTGATCAGCGCCAGCACCAGGTTGTAACCCACGCCCACCAACAGCGTCAGTTCGATCAGCAGGTTATGCCAGCGAACGCGGGTCTCTTCGCTCATTTGGATCAGCATGCAGACGCCTGCTTGAAAGGGGCGGCTGCGATGCAGCCGCCCGCGGCGCTGGACGCGCCAGGTCGCACACTACCCACCATCATCAGTACGCGGTCTTCTGTCCGAACACACGCACCGCGGTCAGCACGATGATGCGGATATCCAGCCACAGCGACCAACGACGGATGTAGTCCAGGTCGTACTGGATACGCTTCTTCATCGTGCGCAGTTCCGGGGTTTCGCCACGGAAACCGTTCACCTGCGCCCAACCGGTGATGCCCGGCTTGACGTAGTGCCGCTGCATGTAATGGTTGATCAGCTTTTCGTAGTGCGTATTGTGCTGCGCGGCGTGCGGACGCGGGCCCACGATCGACATGCTGCCGCCCAGCACGTTGAAGATCTGCGGCAACTCATCCAGGCTGCTGCGACGCAGGAACGAGCCGAAGCGCGTGATGCGGGTGTCGTTCTTGGTCGCCTGCTGGATGGTGGTGCCGTGATCGTCATGCACGCGCATCGAGCGGAACTTGAACATGTAGAACTCGCGACCACCCAGGCCGTGACGACGCTGACGGAAGAACACCGGACCCGGCGAACTCATCTTGACGCCCACCGCAATCGCCGCCATCAACGGCCACAGGCCCATCAGCGCGATCACGGCCAGGATCTTGTCCTGCAGCGCCTTGGCGACCACAAAGTAATTGTCGCGATCCACACCGCCCTGACGCAGATTGATCACCGGCACATTGCCGATCTGCTCGCCAGACTGATTCAACAGACCGAAGTCGAACAGATCCGGCACCAGCTTCACGTTGATCGGATAACGATCCAGACGCTGCAGCAACTGCTTGATGTGATCGCGCTCGCCCAGCGGCAACGAGATCCACACCTGTTCGACCTGGTTGTCCTTCAGATACTCGATCAACGCGTCCGGGTCACCCAGGCACGGCAACGACTGCCGCTGCTCGGTCACGGCGATGTCGTACGGCGTACGGAAGTAGCCGACCAGATTCATGCCGACCCAGGGATTGCGGCTGAGGTAATGATTGATCTTCATCACCGGATGGCGCAGACCGACCACCACCACACGCTGCACATCCACGCCTTGCGTACGCAGATGGTTCAGGAAGCCGCGCAGTACCGTGCGTGCCGCCACCAACGAAGCCAGACCACCGACGAACCACAGGCCGATCCAGCCGCGCGACACCTGCTCGCCCACCTGCACGATCAGCGCGTGCACCGCGAATAACGCGAACACACCACCGAACGCACCACCCAGGACCAACAACTCGCTCAACAACCCGCGACCGCGCCAGCTGCGATACAGCGGGAACAGCGCAAAGCAGATCACCGAATACAACAAGGTGGTGGCGATCGCGACCCGATACGGCGCCGCCGGCACCCAGGAGCCGAACACGATGCGATACGCAATCAGTCCGGAGACCACGACCATGGTCAGGTCGAAGACGCGCAAAACCAGGTCGGCTGCAGCCGAATACTTGGACAACAATCGCGGCGAGGATGTGGTGTAGGTCGCGCTACTCAAGTCTGCCAAAAGCATGGGGATGTCCTCCAAACTCGATACGGCGCATGCGGGGGAACATACGAAACGCACGCGAGTTTTCAATCATCTCCGTCGTACGATCACCGCGGTAATACCTACCGACCCCAGATCGCACGACAGCCCTTTGTTTCAACAGAGACAAACTTTCAAACGAGGGATCCCGAAACTTACGGGATCCGACTTTTTCCACGCTGAATCAGTTGTCACTTCAATTAACCACCGTTTTGCAACATCACGATGTCAGTTCAACCGCGTCTCCGGCCCATTGCCTCGCAGGAAGTAGCGCACAAGGGCCACAGCCACACCAAGGAATACGCCAAAGATGAAGCCTAAGGCGAGGTTCAATTTGAGTTTCGGTGAAGTCTTCGACGTAGGCACGTCTGCGGTATCGACGATGGTCACGTTGTTGGCGCCCACGTTGCTTGCAACACCGATCTCTTTGTAACGCTGCAGGAGCGCATCGTAGAGCTGACGGTTGGTATCGACGTCGCGCTTGAGCATGTTGTATTGGATGCTGCGACTCTGCAGATCCAGCTCGTTACTGCGCAGACCGGCGATGCGCTCGTTGAGCAAACGCTCCTGCTGCACCGAGGCGTCGTAGGCGGCCTTCAACGATTGACGGATGTTGATGACCTCGCCATTGATCTGACGGCGCGACTCTTCGATCTGCGCCTTCAGGCGTCGCATTTCCGGATAGTCGGGCTTGAAGGTCGACAGCTTCTGCTGGTACTCGGTGTTCAAGCGGATCTGCTCACCGCGCAGGCTCTGGATCAACGGATTGCCCAGCACCTGCGGCAACGACATGCTGTCGCCGGTGCTGACCTGACGCCATGCCGCCTCGGCCTTGATGCGCGTGTCCTGTGCAGAGGCAAGCATCGCGTTGAGATCGCCCAGGTTCTGCGCCGCAAGCGATGGCTTGTCATCGCCCATCGACACGATCTGCTCCTGGGTCGAATAAGAGACCAGCGTCTTTTCCGAGTCTTCGACCTTGCCGCGCAACTGCTCCAGACGTTCGGACAGGAACTTGGTCGCGAACGAGGACGCGTTCATCCGGCGCTCTTGCGTGCTGACGATGAAGACCTTGGTATAGGTGTTGGCGATTTTGGCGGCCAGCACCGGATCCGGCGAGTCGTAGTTGACGTAGACCAGGCGCGAATTGAGGATCGGCTCGACCACCAATCCGGCCAGCAGCGTGTCGGTCAAGGTGCGCTCGACGATCGCCTGGCGCGAATCGACCGACTTGCCGGCTTCCGGATTCTTGGCCGCAGCCTTCTCCAGTGCCTCGTCGACCTGCGCCTTGAACGCCGGCTCCTGATCCAGCTTGGCTTCGCGGATCACTGCACGCGCCAACGAACGGCTCTGCAGCAACTGGTACTGGGTCTGGTAGAAGTCGCGATCCTGCGGCGATTCCACGGGCATCAGATTGTCGACGTTCACCACGTTGAGCGAATCACGCTCGATCTGCAGCGTGCTGGTGGCGCGGTACTTCTCCGGCATCAACAGCGTGATGCCGAAGGCCAGCAGCACTGCGAACAGCGTGACCCCGATGATCAACCAGCGCTGCGAGACCAGCGCACGCCAGTAGTCGAGCAAACCCACATCCGCCAGCTCGAGATGGCCGTGACGATGAGAAGAAGAGGAACGATTTTCGGAATTCATACTCATCGGTAAGCGCGCCACACCATTACCAAGGGGGTCAGTTCAAGCATGGTGCGCAGCCAGATGCGTGCGTCCGAGCGATACACCACAACGATGTCGCCGCCGTAGATCTCCGGGTCGGGATTGGCACCCTTCTCGATCTCGGTCAGGTCGAATCTAGCGATCATTTTTTGCCCATTGACGATGCGGAAGACAATGACATTGCCGCGGCTGGCCACCGTACTGACACCCTTTGCCTGCGCAATCGCTTGCTGCAAGGTCAGGTTGGAGCCGATCACCGGGTAGATCCCGGGCGCGTCCACCGCACCAGTGACCGTGACCCGGCGGCCGTTGGATTCCTCCACGAACACCGACACTTGCGGCTGCTGCAGATATCCGGCGGCGTAGCGTTCTGCGACCAGTTTTTCCAGCTCGCCAACGCCCAGGCCGGTGGCCTTGACATCGCCGATCAGTGGCAGCGAGATGTGACCGTTCTGATCGATGCGGACCTGCCGCTCCAGATCATCGACTTGAAATACCTTGACCAACAGCAAGTCACCCGGCGCCAGTCGATACTCTGGCTGCACTGCGGACATCGCAAGCGGATCCGGGAGCGGCAGAGAGTCCGCCATCTTCGGACCGGTGCTGCAAGCGCCCAGTGTCATCGAGCAGATCAACGCCAGGCTGAGGCCTTGGCAGAATCGTTCGATCAGTCTTTTCATGCGTGTAGCTGGCTGCCTTGATTGGTGGGACAGGAACCCGCGCAGCATTCAACCGGCCAACACGCCAGCACGAACGTACGACAGAGAAATTCATCCCGTATGACATCGGGATCACGACAGGTGTGACGTGTTGCACTGCACTATGGCATAGAAAGAAAACATCGCAAGACGCTGCACGCCATTTTTTTGACGGCGTTGGCCTATTGATTCAAGTTCGTCGTTGTGACGTTAACAAAACGTGATCCAGTTACTAATCACGCGCTAATGATCTGGAGGATTTTCGGATACTTAGCACCGCTCTGTGATCCAGGTCCACAGCAGGCGGGACCGTGTAAAGCGGGCTCTTCGGCCCTTTTCCTGCTGCAGCGCACTATGCCGTTCTGCATATGCAGCACCTTTCCCCGAAGCCCCAAATCCACATGCTGCGTCGCAACAAAAAAGCCCATGTCCAGAAGACATGGGCTTTGTGTTTGGTCGGGGTAGCCGGATTTGAACCGACGACCACTAGTCCCCCAGACTAGTGCGCTACCAGGCTGCGCTATACCCCGAAGATGCTGCACTCCGTCACAAGGACGGCCTGCGATTATAGCGGCTTTGCAACACAATTTCCTAGCGGCGCAGCAGCTGCAACACTTCTTCCAGCTCCATACGCACCTGCTTGATGATCTGGTTGCTCAACGCCGACTCGCTCTTGGCGCCATCGCCTTCCAGGCGCAGACGTGCACCACCGATGGTGTAGCCCTGTTCGTACAGCAGGCCGCGGATCTGGCGCACCATCAGCACGTCGTGACGCTGGTAATAGCGCCGATTGCCGCGCCGCTTGACCGGCTCCAGGCTCGGAAATTCGGTTTCCCAATAGCGCAGCACATGCGGTTTGACATCGCACAACTCGCTGACCTCGCCGATGGTGAAGTAGCGCTTGGCCGGGATCGGCGGTAGCTCGCGATTACTGCCCGGATCCAGCATAAGCCTCCACCCGCTCCTTGAGCTTCTGGCCAGGACGGAAGGTCACCACCGTGCGGGCCGAAATCGGAATTTCCTCGCCGGTCTTGGGATTGCGACCGGGCCGTTGATTCTTGCGCCGCAGATCGAAGTTGCCGAAACCGGACAACTTCACCTGACGGCCCTGCTCCAGCGCATCGCGCAGCACATCGAAGAAGGCGTCGACAAATTCCTTTGCCTCGCGCTTGTTCAGACCGACCTCGTCGAACAGACGCTCGGCCATCTCTGCTTTCGTCAATGCCATGCCAATCCCCTGGTTACCGCCTCAACTCCGAATCCGGGCGCGGTGCTCGCGCTCGATCACGGCCACCACATCGGCAACGACTGCGTCGACGTCCCGGTCGGTGAGAGTGCGCGAGTTATCCTGCAAAATCAAGCCCATAGCCAGACTCTTGAAACCTGGCTCGACCCCCTGCCCGACATAGCGATCGAACAGCTGCACCTCGCGCAACAACGGGCCAACCGTGGTGCGCACACTGGCAGACAGCGCCGCCCAGCTCACCTCTTCCGGCACCAGGAAGGCCAGATCGCGACGCACCGAGGGGAACCGCGACAGCTCGCCGGCACGCGGCAGCGCACGCTGCACCAGCGGCGCCAGCTGCAGCTCGAACGCGATCACGTCCATGTCGATCTCCAACTGCTTAGCAAGACGCGGATGCACCTGCCCGATCCAGCCGATGTGCACGCCATCGCGATGAATATCGGCCGACCGCCCCGGATGCCCGAATGCCTGCGTGGAAGGCTGGAAATCCAGCACCGCGCCACTGGCCGCAGCCAGCGCCACCAGATCGCCCTTCAGATCGTGGAAATCCACTTTGCGTGCAGACTCGCCCCACTGCAGCGCCAAGGCATCGCCACAGACTGCTGCGGCGACGTGCTGCGCTTCCTGCGGCGCGGCACCGGTCTCGGCGGACGCGGTGAATACCTTGCCCAGCTCGAACAGGCGCACCCGCCCGGCCTGGCGGGCGGCGTTGCGGCCCAGCGTCGCCACCAGACCCGGCAACAAGCGCGGACGCATGATTGCAAGTTCCGCACTGAGCGGATTGGCCAGCGGCACCAGACCATCGGTCAGCTGCCAGCGCTCCAACAGGTTCGCATCGACAAATGCGTAGTTGATGGTTTCCTGCAGCTCGCGCGCCACCAGCTGGCGACGCACGCTGAGTTCGTCCAGCTGGGTTTCGCTCGGCATCGCGATCCGGCTTGCGCCACCGGGCAGCGTGGTCGGCACACGGTCGTAGCCGTGGATACGCGCCAACTCTTCGATCAGATCTTCTTCGATGGCGATATCGAAGCGACGGCTCGGCGCCATCACCTGCCAACCTTCGGCCACCGCGTCGAGCTGCATACCGAGCGCAGTGAGAATGCGCACAACCTCGGCATCGTCGATCTGGATGCCGAGCACGCGCGCAATCCGCGCACGCCGCAGCAGGATGCGCGCAGGCTGCGGCAGATGCTGCGGCAATTGCGCATGTACGACCGGGCCCGGCGTCCCACCGGCCAGCTCCAGCACCAGCCGTGTCGCCACTTCGATCGCCTGTGGCGGCAATGCCGGATCCACACCACGCTCGAAGCGATGACCGGCATCGGTATGCAACCCGAGCTTGCGGCCACGGCCCATGATCGCGGCCGGATCGAAATACGCCGATTCCAGAAATACATTGCGCGTGGCCTCGGTGACACGCGTCTCCAACCCGCCCATCAGACCGGCCAGCGCAACCGGCCGGCCTGCATCGGTGATGGTCAGAAAGCTATCGTCCAAGGTGACCTGACGCCCATCCAGCAGCGCGAGCTGCTCGCCACTGCGCGAACGCCGCACACCGATCGGCCCCTGCAGGGTGTCCAGGTCGAACGCATGCATCGGCTGGCCGAGCTCCAGCATCACGTACTGGGTGATATCCACCAGCAGCGACACCTGCCGCACGCCACAGCGACGCAGGCGCTCGGCCAACCACACCGGCGTTTTTGCCGCCGGGTCGATGCCTTCGATCACACGACCGCAGTAACGCGGGGCCTCGTTGCCGGCCTCCAGCTCCACTGCCAAGGTACGCGTCGACACCGGCGCCACCGCGCCCGCATCAAAAGCCACCACTTCGCTGGCGCATGCGGCCGCCACATCGAAGGCGATACCGCGCACGCTGAAACAATCTGCGCGATTGGGCGTGAGCTTGATCTCGATGCTGGCATCGGGCAGCCCCAGATACTCGGCCAGGGCCTGACCCACCGGCGCATCGTCCGGCAGCTCGAACAGGCCGGACGCGTCGCTGTCCAGACCCAGCTCCTTGGCCGAACACAACATGCCGTTGGACGCCACACCGCGCAGCTTGGCTGCGGTGATGGTCAGCGCACCGATCTGCGCACCGACCAGCGCCAACGGCGCCACCAGACCGGCACGCGCATTGGGCGCGCCACACACGATCTGCAGCAACTCGCCCTGCCCTGCGTCGACGCTGCAGACCTGCAGACGATCGGCCTCCGGATGACGCACCGCCTCGACGATGCGCGCCACCACCACCTGCCCCAGCGCCTCGCCCAGTGGCGTGACCTCTTCGACCTCCAGACCGATCGCCGTCAGCGTCGCGGCAAGTTCGTCGCGGCTGGCCTGGATGGGAACGTGGCTGCGCAGCCAATTTTCAGAGAATTTCATGAGGAGCCGGGATTGGGGATTCGGGATTTGAGATTCGTAAAAAACAGTCGACGGGGGGCGGGACGAGGGCGCTGTTGCGAATCCCCAATCCCGAATCCCCAATCTCCGCCGTCAGGCGAACTGCCTGAGGAAACGCACATCGTTCTCGAAGAACGCGCGCAGGTCGTTGACGCCGTAGCGCAGCATCGCGAAGCGCTCCACGCCCAGGCCGAACGCGAAGCCGGTATAGCGCTCCGGATCGATGCCCACGCTGCGCAGCACGTTCGGGTGCACCATGCCGCAACCCAGCACTTCCAGCCAGCGCGTGCTGCCGTCGGGCTGCTGCCAGGCGATGTCCACTTCCGCACCCGGCTCCACGAACGGGAAATAGCTGGGGCGGAAACGCATTTCGAAATCGCGCTCGAAGAACGCACGCACGAACTCGGACAAGGTGCCCTTGAGGTCGGCGAAGTTGGAATGCTCGTCCACCAGCAGGCCTTCCACCTGATGGAACATCGGCGAATGGGTCTGGTCCGAATCGGAGCGATACACCTTGCCGGCCGCGATCATGCGCAGCGGCGGTTTGTGTGCATCCATGTAACGCACCTGCACACCGGAAGTATGGGTGCGCAACAGGCGGCCATCGCCAAAATAAAACGTGTCGTGCATCGCGCGCGCCGGATGGTGCGGCGGAAAATTCAAAGCTTCGAAGTTATGCCAATCGTCCTCGATCTCAGGACCATCGGACAGCTCATACCCCAAGCGTGCAAAGATCTCGACGATGCGCTCGAGCGTGCGCGTGACCGGGTGCAATCCACCGCGCTCGCTGCGACGACCCGGCAAGGTGACATCGATGCGCTCGCCAGCCAGACGTGCGTCCAGTGCAGCGTTTTCCAGCGTGTGTTTGCGCTCTGACAGTGCAGCGGTCAGCGCGTCGCGCGACAGATTGATCGCTTCGCCAGCGGCCTTGCGTTGATCGGCCGGCAGCGTGCCGAGCTGCTTGAGCTGGGCGGTGATGCTGCCGCTCTTGCCCAGCAATGCAACGCGCAAGGCTTCCAGTTGGTCCGGCGTCTGTGCGGCGGCCACATCGGCCAGCGCGCGCTCGGTCAGGGATTGAATCTCACTCATTGCACTCGCGCCTCAACTGCTCAGCCGAACGGTGTTTCCGGATGCACCGGAACGCATTACCACATGACTCTTGCCAACCATCCAAATCTAGAGATGCCGGCTATTTAAAACGCAAAAGGGGAAGGACTCGCGCCCTTCCCCCTGCATATCTGCGTTTCATCACCAAAAGCAGGCACACGAGTGTGCGGCTGCTTGAGACGATTAACCCTTCAACAGTCCGCACATGGATGTGCGGGCTCTTGCGAAGGACTCGCACCAACGACGTGCGGGCTCCTGCGAGGGACCTGCATTTACGCCGCCAGCGCGCCCTTTGCCTTCTCAGCCAGCGCGGCAAAGCCGGCGGCGTCGTGCACGGCGATATCAGCCAGCACCTTGCGGTCCAGGGTGATGCCAGCCTTGAGCATGCCATTCATGAAACGGCTGTAGCTCAGACCATTGATGCGGGCAGCCGCATTGATGCGGGTGATCCAAAGCGCACGGAACACGCGCTTCTTCTGCTTACGGCCAATGTAGGCGTACTGCTGTGCCTTGATGACCGCCTGCTTGGCAACACGGAAGACCTTACGACGGGCGTTGTAGTAGCCCTTCGCCAGGTTCAGAATTTTCTTGTGGCGGCGGCGCGCCTGCACACCACGCTTTACTCGTGCCATGGTTCAGTCCTCAGAGATAGGGAAGCATACGATCGAGACGGCCTGCGTCCTCGGGACGGACGTGGTTCGTCTGCCGCAAGTTGCGCTTCCGCTTGGTCGCTTTCTTCGTGAGGATATGGCTACGGTTTGCGTGGCCGCACTTGTACTTGCCGGAGGCGGTCTTGCGGAAACGCTTGGCCGCCGCCCGGTTGGTCTTGATCTTGGGCATTGCAATGTCCTTGATGGTGTTTTGTCACTGACCCGGGCGGCAGTCTTGCGACCACGCTTTCCATCCTTGCCCTTGCCTGCTTGTAAGTCCGTGATCGAACACGATCCGGACAGGTCCTGTACCACTTGCGCGGCGCCCCGGTAAAACCGGGCCGCGCAGTATGCCCGTTGCCGGGAATTCTTGCAAATCGCTGCTGTCTGCACTGCGACCGACCCCGCCGGGGCCGGTCGCAACGCGGGATCAGATCTTCTTCTTGGGCGCGATCATCATGACCATCTGCCGCCCTTCCAGGCGCGGACGCGACTCGATGACGATGTCTTCGCCAAGATCGGCCTCGATCCGGGACGCCATTTCGCGACCCAGCTCCTGGTGGCTCATTTCGCGGCCACGGAAGCGGATGTTGACCTTGACCTTGTCGCCCTCTTCCAGGAAGCGACGCATGTTGCGCAGCTTGATCTGGTAGTCGCCCTCGTCCGTGACCGGACGGAACTTGAGTTCCTTGATCTCGACCTGCTTGGTCTTTTTCTTGGCCTCGTTGGCCTTTTTCTGCTGCTCGAACTTGAACTTGCCGAAATCCATGATCTTGCAGACCGGCGGATCGGCCTGCGGCTGGATTTCGACCAGGTCCAGGCCTTCTTCCTCGGCCTTGGCGAGCGCTTCGTCGCGCGACAACACGCCGACCATCTCTCCGTCACTGCCGATCACGCGGACGCGCGGCACGCGGATTTCTTGGTTCTTGCGGTTCTGTTTGTTGTCAGGGGTACTGATATTGCAATCTCCCAGGGGAATCGAACCGGCGCGTCCGGATCATCCAGACCGGCCGGGGTTGGCTCACGCTGCCTGCTCTGCCTGCAGACGCTCGACGAAGGCCGAGACCGTCATGGTCCCGAGGTCTTCTCCCGAACGTGTCCGCACGGCGACGGCGCCATTTTCCTTCTCGCGGTCACCGACCACGAGCAGATAGGGCACGCGTTGCAGCGTATGCTCGCGAATCTTATATCCGATCTTCTCGTTACGCAAATCGGCGTTTACACGGAAGCCTTGATTTGCAAGGGTTTTCCGAACCGAGTCCACATAGTCTGCCTGGGCATCGGTGATATTTGCGACAACGACCTGGACCGGGGCGAGCCAGGAGGGGAACGCGCCGGCGTGGTGTTCGATCAAAATGCCGATGAAACGCTCCATCGAACCGACGATCGCCCGGTGCAGCATGACCGGATGCTTTTTCTGGCTGTGCTCATCCACGTACTCGGCGCCAAGGCGGCCGGGCATCATGAAATCGACCTGCATGGTGCCCAGCTGCCAGGTGCGGCCGATGGCATCCTTGAGGTGGTATTCGATCTTGGGGCCATAGAAGGCGCCCTCGCCCGGTAGCTCCTGCCACTCCACCCCGCACACGCCCAACGCGCTGCGCAGCGCGGCTTCGGCCTTGTCCCAGGTGACGTCGTCGCCCAGGCGCTTTTCCGGGCGCAGCGCGATCTTGATCTCGATGTCGTCGAAGCCGAACGCGGTGTAGACCGCCAGCGCCTGCTGATGGAAGGCAGTGACTTCGGCTTCGATCTGCGATTCCAGGCAGAACACATGCCCGTCGTCCTGGGTGAAACCGCGCACGCGCAGGATGCCGTGCAGCGCGCCGGAGGGCTCGTTGCGGTGGCACGCACCGAACTCACCGTAGCGGATCGGCAGGTCGCGGTAGCTGTGCAGGCCCTGGTTGAACACCTGCACGTGGCCAGGGCAGTTCATCGGCTTGACCGCGTAGGTGCGCTTCTCCGACTCGGTGAAGAACATCGCGTCTTGGTAGTTGTCCCAGTGGCCGGATTTCTGCCACAGCGACACGTCCAGGATCTGCGGACAACGCACTTCGCCGTAGCCGCTGTCGCGATAGACCTTGCGCATGTATTGCTCGACCACCTGCCACAGCGACCAGCCCTTGGGATGCCAGAACACCAAGCCGGGCGCCTCTTCCTGCAGATGGAACAGGTCCTGCTGCTTGCCGATGCGGCGATGGTCGCGCTTGTCGGCTTCTTCCATACGCAGGATGTAGGCGTCCAGCTGTTTCTTGTCGGCCCAGGCGGTGCCGTAGATGCGCTGCAGCTGCTCGTTCTTGGCATCGCCGCGCCAGTAGGCGCCGGAAATGCGGGTCAGCTTGAACGCCTTGAGGAAGCGCGTATTGGGCACGTGCGGACCACGGCACATGTCCACGTATTCCTGGTGGTAGTACAGGCCCATCGCCGTGATGTCGTCGGACATGTCCTCGATCAGACGCAGCTTGTATTCTTCGCCGCGCCGGGCGAACACCTCGATCACTTCCGCGCGCGGGGTGATCTTCTTGATCACGTCATAGTCCTGCGCAATCAGCTCCTGCATGCGCTGCTCGATCGCGGCCATGTCGTCCGGCGTGAACGGGCGCTCGCTGTAGATGTCGTAGTAGAAGCCTTCGGCGATGACCGGACCGATCACCATCTTGACCTCCGGGTACAGCTGCTTGACCGCATGCCCGACCAGATGCGCGCAGGAGTGGCGGATGATCTCCACGCCTTCGGCATCCTTGGCGGTGATGATGCGCAGGCTGGCGTCGTGGTCGATGACGTCGCTGGCATCGACCAGTTGGCCGTCGACCTGACCGGCGATGGTGGCCTTGGCCAGGCCGGCGCCGATCGACTGGGCGACCTGCATCACCGAGACGGGGGATTCGAATTCGCGGCGGCTGCCGTCGGGGAGCGTGATGTTGATCATGGGCAAGAATGAGGTCTGTGCTGGCTGCAGCGCGACGGCTGCAAAGGAGATCTGCCCACTGCGGGACAGGCTCGGATAGGGATGCGGCGAGAGGTGGTGCAGAAAGAACGCCGTGCGGGCGCCGTGCGAACTGGCGCGGCCGGAATCAGCAGTGGGCGGTGGTAGTGCTCATGTCGCACGCTGGGCCGGCGCGGGGCGCGGGCCACCTTCTCGCAAGTGGTCTTGAAGACGAATGGTAAACCAATCAGCCCGGCGTTGCGCATGCCAGCACGGGGCCGACGGGCGCGTGGCAGGATGTCGGAGACCTATTCTTGGCGAATTCCTTCAGTACCCCCTTGCCATCGAGGATCTTCCAGAATTCGTCCATCACACAGATCAGTGGGCGCCCGTCGATCAGCGCTTCCAGGCGATGCAGCAGGTAATTGATCACCGGCACCCGCACTTCGGCGTTGTCGATCACGTCGGTGTAATCGAAGCCGATGATCGAGGCGCGCGTCAGGTCGATGGTATCGACCGGGTTATCGAACACCCAGCCCAGCGAGTTGCCGGCGGTCCAGCGATGCAGGCGTGCATAAAGCCCATAAAGGCCAAGCGTAAGATGGCCTTGGCAGAAGCCAAGGCCATCATGTTTGCAATCGCTACAACATGTGAGCGTTGATTACAGCGTAGGGCCGCGCGTATCAGGGCCTGGCGGCTGTGCATGCACTTGCTGTACCTGGCGCTGGCTTTCCTCGGCCACTTGCCGGCTGCTGTGCTCCAACGGCTGGGTTTGCGCCTGATCGCGGTCAACAAACACACGGCGCATCGCCGGGTCCGTCATCTCTCCCTGTACCGCGAAGAAGCCGTCACCGCTCTTGTTAGGCACCACGTGGTCAATGCGCTGTAGACCACTGACCTTGGCCTCGAACACGATCTGCCCGGCCGCTTGCTGGAGTTCCTGGCGGTTGGAGAAACCACCCCGTTCGCCCAAGGCTTCCAGCTTGCTGACCGCACCGTTGTACATCGCGTTATCTGGATGACGAGGGTCGGATAGTAAGGGGCTGGATGCCTGTGCCGGCGCAATGGGAGCGGCGCTCTGCTCGGCTTGCTTGGGTGTTGGCTGGGACAATGCCTTAGCCAAAGCCGCCTGCGTTTGGTTGCCCACCACACCATCTACCTGCAAACCACGCTCGCGCTGGAATTGCTCGACGGCGTATTTAGTGTTGCCGCCGAAGTCGCCGTCCGCCTGCAGCGGCTTGCCATCGCGGCCAACAGCGCCGAGCTGTATAAGCTGACCTTGCAGCTGCTTCACTTGCTCGTTGCGCTCGCCTTGTTCCAGTTTGTCGTCATGCGACGCATCGCGCCCCGGCGGCTGAGGTGTAGCGGAAGTATTCGCATGCACCGCATGCGAACGTCCCGGCTGCATGTATTGGTCTAGCCCATCACGATTCCGTGTGATGTCGTGCATGTAGTCATAGTTACTAGTGCCGTTGCTATCACTAAACTCACGACCACCGCTGATCGCAGCACGAGCACCACCGTAACCAGAGATATGGCGGGCTTTGAGAAATCCAGCCACCTTGGTCGGGCTGTCGTCGCTATCCAATATTCCTTCACGAGTAGCTTGGCGATATGCCTTATCGCTATTTATCTTGAAGGCGCCATCCTGCAAGTCGGCGGAGGCTTTGTATCTCTCGAGACTAAGGCCGTCTTTCCAGTTCGAGGAATCCTCGAGAAACCGCGTCATCCCACCACTGGTCGCCCACTTCCACTCAGCGCCTCGCACCTTCTCTGGATCGTAACCAGCATCCCGCATAGCGGCAGTGAGCTTTGCACTGTCCACATAGCCCGCGTCAGCAAGCCAACCGGCACCCGCCTGGTAGCGACCCACGTAGCCTTGTCTGTTTGTGATGGACAGGTCACCGCCATTGCTCTCGGTCATTACGGTTGATGCAATCAGTCGACGCGTCGTTGCCTCGTCTAGCCCTGCGATATTCCCTTGACTATAAGCCTGAGCGGTGGCCGCCGCTTTTTCTCGTCTATCAGCCATGATGCATGTCCTCTGGATATGACGGTTAGGGTAAAACGCCACCCTTCTAGTGACGCCGGATGTTGCGGAGCTATAGCTCCTTGCACTGCAACTCTTTAATTCTCTTGTCGGGCTTTACTTTAGTGAAAAGAAAGGTGGTGTACCCAGGACCTCGTGAACCCTCACCATCGTCGATATAGGCCTCAAGATAAAGCTGGTAATCTTTCACACCTATTTCGTAAAATTTCGTTTGAGTATCGGGGCCGCCGTTCATATCTGCCGCGCAATCGCCAGCGATCAATTGCACAGTCGATGTAGCAGGTAGCTGACGTCGTACCACATCAACGTATTTAGGGCTGACATAGAATTTCTTTATTGCAACGGAATGCACATACTGCGCATCCCCTTCGAGAGTAATCCCAGATTCGCCCTCATTGATATTCTTTACCCCAGCATCTACTCCTTCGTTTCCGTCAGGAACGTCAACCAATCCAAAGCCATCGAGAACAATTATTCCGCTGCGGGACCTTGAGTTTTGGGGGCTAGTGCTGTCGGGATTTAGCTGCGGAGAAGACTCCTGCCACCGTACACCGGGGACTACATCTAAATTTTCCCAGGGCGTACCGTTCTTGACAGCAAGTAACGAAACGACTTGATAAAGTGATGTCATTCGTTCTTTTCCTTCTGAGCTTTTCTGTTGAGAGAGAGGCTCATTTTTAATTTCCTGTGAATTCTGCTGCTTAGTTGCGGAAGTATCGACCGCTTTTTCTGGAAGATCATCCTGCTGGCACCCGGCTAGCAGCAGGAACCCAATAAAGATCAAGACGGCGGATAGATTTCGTGAAAAATTAACCACTTCACGCCTCATTATATATATGTGAAAAATTAATTTTTGTCAAAACCCAGGAAGGACACTGAAGATAATTATTGAGAAACTGGAGCATCCGACTCTAGAATCAACAGCGAAGGAGAAGGAACCACAGACATCGCTCCAATCGCGTTAGAATTTATTAAACTCAGGGAGAGAGCATTTTGAGTATACTATTTCACACCCAGATTTATTTCCGCCGCCGCACTTTGACAGCGCCCTCTCCTCCGCTTCTCTGACTGAGCCGCCGGTTGCTATGCCACCTGAACCTGAACCACCAATGGAGTTAGCAAGAGAGACACACTGATTTTGATATGCCAGCTCCACCTTGCAATTTATTCCTCCACCCGTAGAACATTGACGAAGCGCCTCCTCCTCAGCATCTTTTTTGGTGGGCTTTCCTGACGTAGCGCCGACACTATTGTCCGAAGCCCTAGCAATCGCTCCCCAAGTTTTGATCCACTCGCCGTCGGGCAAAGGCTTCGCTGGTTCGCTTTCGCTAGAGCCCGCAACAGGCTCATCAGGAATACACTGAATATTACCCATCTGAGTACCTATCGGGCAGCGTGTTTGCGCATATGCGTCAAAAGGTGCAGAAGCCGCCGATAAGGACAGAAAAATCAGTAAGTAGCGTCTCATACCGTTCCCACATGTATTGATAATCATGCGTTGCCAGGAGAATTTCTATTTGCAGACCCCATCAAACCTGTTGTTCGCGTACTATCATTTCCGGTGTCAGCGGATACCCGAGCTGTATTATTGGCAGGTATACGTGATGCGTTATCCGTTCTATCCATATCTGGAGTCTGGGGCCTATAAGAATTCTGCGCATTCGGCCCCTGCCGATTAGCGTTAGACGCTGCATCCGACGAGCCCAGCGACCCAATCGCCGAATAAGGGGCAAACTGGCCCAGCGTGCCCTGGAAGAATGCCGCCGCCATTGGCGGTGCGGTCAGGATCAATGTCGTCAACACCAAGCCCACTCCTCCCTGCTGCAGCGCCATGCTGCTAATGCCTTCGCCATTGCCGCCGTTGACGGCCCACTTCGCGAGAAACGCCACACCCACGGCGCCAACCACCTTGGTCGCCAAGCTCACCGTAAACGTCAGCACCGACAACGAGAACATGGTGCCTAATCCGTATAGCAGCCACTTGCTGAACAGCGACTTCGTGGCCTGGAACAGCAGGCACAGGATGAACAACGGGCCAAACCCGACCACCAGTGCCATCGCCAACTTATTCAACAGCAGCATCGAGCCGGCCACCACTCCAGGGCCTGCCATACCGATGCCGGTGAACCAGCGCGCCCGGTTCTTGGCGTCTTCGCTTTCTTTATCGCCGCCTGTCTTGATCTGATCCAACCCGGCCAGCGCCATCTGCATCAGCATCAAGTTTTGATCGATCGCCTTGTAGGGGCTATCCGAGTCCCCGGTGACTGTCTTGGTAATCGCCGAGCTGATCCCGTCGGTCAGGGTCCAATACAGTTGCGGGGAGCCCTTGGCCATACTCGTCGCCAACCCGATGATCAGCGCCGCACGCAGCGCCGTCACCACCAGGCCCATTGCTGCTTCGCGCGACTGGCCGGTAACGATGCGGTAGCCCTGGATGAAGATCCACAGCGTCAACACCGTTAGCGCCACCATGCCTACCCAAGCCGTCGTCCGCTGCAACAATTCCCACTGAAAGATCGAGATCTCGTCACGAAGATAGTCGTTGATGAGACGGAAAAATTCGTAATTGGCGATGTTCGTCAGGAAATCACTGATATTCATAAGTCACCACATCCACTGAGACGGCTGCGCCGTAGGGCAACTGCTGCCCGATGTTGAGTCCATTGCAATACACGCTTCCACCACAGTGAGTGCGCATTACTTCTTCTCATCGATCATCAATGGCCGGTAACCCTCAGGCTCCTTGCTCTTGATGGTCTCGAATGCCACCTTCATCGCTGCGCCGGCGATCGCCGTCTTGCCAAGGCTCCACAAATCGCCAGTGATCTGAGACCACCAGGAGGATTCGCCCTCCGGATCCGGTGGCTTGGTGCCACTCATCGCTGCCAACGCCGCACCGGTCTGCTTGTCGGTTAAATAGGCCAGACGCCTGTCGTAGGCAAACATCGCCGACTCCATCTGCTGCCGATCGATGTCCATCATGGCCTTCAACGCCAACAGCTTATTGGTATTGCTCTCAAGCAATCCAACTTGCCCGTCCTTGATCCCTGCCCGGTCCTTCTCAAGTTTTCGCAGACGCTTCAACCGCTCAGTGGTGATCTCGTTCATCGCCACCATGTAGTTGTACTGCGCATTGCGCGTGCGTTGGGTCAGCTCGCACACCTGCTTCTGCACACTGGATACCGGGGTACCAGAGGTAGAGGATGCGCATCCTGTCACACCGAAATCGTCAGGCACCTTCTTCAGCGCCTCCTTGGGCTTCTCCACCTCTTTGCCACTGGATTCTTCGCCTTCGCCCTTGCCGACCTTCTGATTCTCAAGCATCTTTTCGGTCGTCTCATTGAGCTTATTGTCGATCACTTCCCACTGCGCACTGGCGGCTCCGGCCATGCAGAGCAGCACCAGTCCCGTGAACACGCGAGAAAAATGTCTGAACTTGGTTGTCATGGTGTTTTGCCTCCTGACACAGATGAAGTTGATGCGTGGAAAGTGTGCTGCCGATGATGGGGACTATGCATCTTCGGCCTCCTTGTCTTTGACGGCTTTGCGCTTCCCCGACCCCTTGCGGTGGGCATAGAAATCGCTCAACCACTGCTCGGGCGTCAGCTGATCGACGGTGACGCCCAACTTACTGGCCTTGCCGGCCAGGATCTGATGCATGATCTCGATGTTGTCGGTCGAGGACGAAATCACCGACAGCGCATCGTCCATCCCGCGCAGGTTGAGCTGGCACACCGCCGAGGCATGGCCTTGCTTGACCAGGAAGCAGCGCGAGCGCTCGTCCAGCGAGACCACTACCTGGTACTCGGCATCGGTCAGCTTGAGGCCTTCGATGTAATCGTCGCGGCTGGCGTTCGGGTTGGGCAGCAGCACCATCGTGGCGGTCTGTTCGATCAGCGCCGCGGCGATATCGCTGGCCAATGCATCTTCCGGGCTTTGCGTGGCGAAGATGCCCAGGCCGTTCTGTTTACGGATGGTCTTCTGCTTGTTCTTGGCGAATTCCTTCAGCCCCCCCTTGCCATCGAGGATCTTCCAGAACTCGTCCATTACGTAGATCAGCGGCCGGCCGTCGATCAACGCTTCCAGGCGGTGCAGCAGGTAATTGATCACCGGCACCCGCACTTCGGCGTTGTCGATCACGTCGGTGTAGTCGAAGCCGATGATCGAGGCGCGCGTCAGGTCGATGGTATCGACCGGGTTGTCGAACACCCAGCCCAGCGAGTTACCAGTAGTCCAGCGGCGCAGGCGCGCATACAACCCGTCGTCGCCCATGTTGGGCAGGCTCTTGCGGAAGTTGCTCATGCTGCGCAGGTGCATGGGCGTATCCAGCATGCCTTCCACCGCGCGGTAGATGTCTTCTTCCTCACGGGCGCTGTACTCGGCCTTGCCGCCCAACACCTTGATCAATTCGGCGAGAAACTGCGTGTTGGCTTCATTGCGCTCGCACTGGAACGGGTTGAAGCCGGTCGGCACGCCATTTTCCAGCGCCAGATAATTGCCGCCGCACGCACGCACGAAGATCTCCGCGCCGCGGTCCTTGTCGAAGAAGAAAATGGTCGGGATCGGATCGAACTTCTGTACCTGGCTCAGCAGGAAGTTGATCAGCGCCGTCTTGCCGGTACCGGACTTGCCGATGACCATCGTGTTGCCGATCGCCTTCTCGCCGAGGGAATTCTCGGCAGGATGCGTGGCGTGGAAGTTGAAGTAATAGGGCTGCCCGTTGGTGGTCTGCAACGTGGTAACGCAGTCGCCCCACGGGTTGTTGTGCTGCTTGCCCTGGGCAAAGTTGTGCAGCGGCGACAAACCGAGGAAATTGAGCGAACTAAGGTTGGCGATACGCGTGCGGAAGCGCCAGTTGCCCGGCAGCTGCGCATAGAACGAAGAAGCGATTGCCAGATCTTCCTTCGCGGACACGAAACCGGCGTTGGACAATTCGGCGCGTGTCGTCGCGATCTGCCTGGCCAACTTCTCTTGGCTATCGGCATAGACCGCCAAGGTAAAGTGATATTCGCCCAGTACGAAGTTGCCGGAGGCCACGTCATCCATCGCCAGGTCCAGGTCGCGGATCTGGCTGGACGACTTGTCGCCCGACGAAATCATCATTCCCTTGGTGCGTTCCAACACCTTCAAGGCATCGTGGCGCCCGACCGGGCTGAACGAATGCGTCATCACGTATTCGAAATCAAGATATTTCAGGCCATTGAGAATGCCGGGATAGGTTCCGTCCGCATATTCCTTGACGTTGAGGATCGCACCGAAATGATTGATGCCATCCGGCGTGCGAATGACAAAATCGCCGGTCTTGTTGGCGAACATGTGCTTGCTGACAGGCAGATACGCCGGCACAGGCGCCTGCAGGACCGGGACAGGCTCGTCGATCCGGTTGAGCAAGTAGCCGAGAAACTCCAGTGTCTCGGAAAATACGACACCATTCTTGGCCTCATACATGCCAAGCCGGTAAGGTGAATAATCCTTCAGTACCGCCTCGACGTTAGTGGCCAACTCGACGATCTTTGAGATGGCCTGCTCTTCCTCGGCACGAATCCTGTCAGGATTTGCAGATTTTTCGACCATGCGCCGCCCCGTCACCACCGGGCGATAGATCATGCTGAAGTACAACTCGTTTTGCATGATTTTTTGCGATGAAAGCGCCGCGTAATACTCGTCGGACAGCGTCTGATTGAACGATTGCTTGAAGCGCCCACCCGTGCCAATTTTCCGACGACGGCGAACGTCGTGAACCCAGAATGCGATATTGGCGAAATCCGGTGCACGCAATGTTTGCAGCAACCGATTGAACGTGTTGTGCCGCTGCTCGAGTTCGAACTCGTCCCGCCCAACGAAGGGCAAGCCAGCCAGATGCCAGATCAACAAATAGTCGCCACCAGTCGTCTTGACGACGGACGGTGCGACATGTGTCGAAATGGAAACAAATTCGCCGATCGGACTGTCTGGACTGAACATGGTCTTACCGATTTAAGAAGGGAGCATCACACCAAGAATTACGATCTAAAACGCCAACCCCACGCGAGCTGCACGCGTGGGGCTGGTTAAACGATTCACGTGCTCATCGCGATTTACCCGGGGGACCCTTACGGTATTCGTTGGGAGTAAATACCCACATCCCGGAATAACGCTGAAGGTTTCGGGCCCGCATTCGGAAAAGCCAGCGCAATCCAAGCAACCTGAAGATCATTTCGTCCCTCTTTGCCATTTGCTGCATGCCAAAGATGATGACGGGGATGGTTAACAGGTACCAAAGATTGAGGTACATCCCCAACAGCAGGCCACCGCCGGCACCGATGAAAAAGGGGATGTAAGGCACCCCCAGAAACATCGCCGGACGGGTGCAGCCGCGGAAGAGGACGTCTTTATGCATAGTACTGAGCGATCTGCACCAACGCAGCACCGACTCCCGAGCAGTCGTTCGCAGCAGCACCATCCTTGTTTTGAAGAATCATGTTGGCGATCTGGCCAGCTGCGCCAATCAGAACACCACCGATAAGGATTGGGGAAACCTCAGAGATACGCTTGTGTGCAAAGGCAATTTGATACCCGGCCACGATAACCGCAATGGTGACCACTGCAATCGAACCCATGTTCAGAAGCTTCTTCACATTATTCAGGAAGCCGCAAACCTGAGTGTCCGTGCCACCAAGGCCGTTGCCTTCTGCTGCTGCACCACCGGCAACCATCAGCAGCGAGATGAATACCAGCGCCTTCACTGCCTGGGTGCCAACCATCTTGGCATCTGCCATTGTCTTCTTGTCGATTTCAAACTTCATGTCTAACTCCTTGGGAACAGAGGGGGTCCAGCAGCCGTATCCTTGGCGATCTTCCATCCTAAAAAACAAATGCGCTATCTACTTGCGGAGCCGCCTGTGGTGCACGCGGCATTGAGACGGGATTTGCGGGTAGATCAGTCTGCGTCGAGGCCTGCGGTGCGATGGCGGGCAACGCCACCCCACGCCCCTGGCCTGTCGGCTTTATCACATACAACTCGTTCTCCGCCGCAGGAGCCACAGGGGTGGCCCGGCTCGGCAGAGAGTAAGGTGCTGACGGTGCCGATAGCATAGGCCCAGACGGTGAAGCCACCGTGTTGCCCGCCCCGGATAGATCCTGAATACGACGCGCGACGATCGCATCTGCCAATTCGGCGGCCGCCTGCTTGAGCGGATTGGCAGGCCGCAACTGCACCTGGCGGGTCGGCACGACCGCAATGGGCTCGGGTCCAGAGGATGCTACCGACTGACGAATGGATGCATAGATCTTTTGGACATAACCATGTTTGAAACCGGTCTCGAAATTGCCGGAGTAGTAACAGCTGAACGACTTGCCCCAATTAGCGCCTGAGCGCGAATGGCACTCCGCTAAAATCCTTGAAGCAGCGACAAGATTGGGGCATTTGTCGAATGCCATCTCATAACTGGTGAGCCCGTACTTCTGCAGGTTGTAGCGATTGACCTGGCCTAGTCCGAGGGAGAAGTTGTAGCCTTTCTGCTCCAGCATCTTGGCAGTAGCCACTGCTTCAGCCAAACCCCGTGGCTCACGCACTAACCGCCCGCCAACCACACCGATGGCATACGGATTGCGCGACGACTCGACACGGACAACGTGCTGCATTACCTCGCCAGGAACAGCAAGTCCAGTGCACCCCATCAGTTCCATGCCAGGCAACATGTCATTACTCCTTGCAAAACCAAACCAGCCCCAACGAAAAAATTTACCTCTCAACCGCCGCGCAAGGTTCTCAGAGGATCGAAGTCGATGCCTGTGATGAACCGCCGTCCCGCGTGCGCCTTGATATGAACCACGATGTCGATGGTCATTCTCAGCAAACGCTTGATCACCTCGAACTCCAGACCAGAGCCTTCGTTGGATGCTTTCACCATCAAGGCCAACTGGTCCCAGGTCTGCTCGACACTACCGGCGTGGCAACTGGTGATGGAACCCGGATGTCCCGAAGCGCAGTTACGGATGAAGTAGAACGACTCGTCACCGCGCAACTCGGCCAGGATGATGCGATCCGGCTTCATGCGCAGACACGCCTCCATGCAACTCTTGGCAGTCACGTTGCTGGCGCTCTGCCCGCCCTTCGAGTACAGCAGGTGCACGGAATTAGGCTGACTGATGAACAGCTCGCGCGCGTCCTCGATGGTGACAAGACGTTCTTCGTTGGGAATATGATTGACCAATGCTTTCATGAAGGTGGTCTTGCCGCTGCCTGTAGCCCCAGCCACGACCACATTCTTCTTGTACAGCACGCACTTTTTAAAGAACTCGGCATAGTCACGCTTGCGGCGTAACTCCAGCAACTCCTGATCATGGTCGCTGACATCCGCAGACTGTTCCAGCACCTCGTCGAAAAAACCGTCGTGTTTGTATTGCTCCAGCGACTTGGTGTGCTTGGAAGGAAGCCGGATCGTGATGGATACCTTGCCGGCATCACATGCCGGCGGCATCACGAACTGCGCGCGCTGCCCGGTCGGAAAAGTCAGTGACACCACCGGGTCGGCGTCAGTAATACGTTGCCCGGTATTGCTCTCGTTGACGACAGCCGTACAAAACTGCCGAGCACGGTCGTAGGTGAGGGACGGCACATCAACCCGCTGCCACCCATGAATGGTCTCAAGATACAACTCACCCGGACGATTGATGCAAATCTCGGTCACGTCAGGCGAATTCAGGTAATCCAGGATTCCCAGCACTGAGTACTGGTAATCCAGGAAGTCGTTCGAAATGCGCGCTGTCGGGGAATCATCGATCGTCATGGCAGCCATGTCATTCACTTCGGCAGGACCGCCGAGAAATCGACGTCCTTGGCAACATAAACGTTCAACACGGTGCCCTGATTGATCGTCAAGGTTGCCGGACGGCGCCCAGACTTTTCGACAGCCTGCTCGGCAAGCTGCTGCATGCTGCGGGCGGTATTACTTTCAAAAGGCTGCTGAGTGACGATCCCGCTGCCAACACCGATTGTGGTCGTTTCTGGACCATATTCGGCAGCCGCATACTTGAAGGCATCGCTCAGCAGACTGATGAACAGAGCCGATGCAATCTTGTTGCCCCAATGGGCGTTGTAGTTCCCTGGATGGCCAGCGCTGCCCAACGTATCGATGCCAGGCCCCACGAGCGTGACATCCAGACCGGTCGGCGTGGTGACACGATCCCAGACCACCTGCAGGCGCCGTGTCGTTGGCTCTCCGGCGCCATACTGACCAAGCATCTTGGAACCCTTCGGCAGCAGCAGGTTATGCCCGTTGATGGAGTACACCGGCTCAGTCACGATGCAAGATGTATAGCCACCGAAATCGGAAATGATCCGGGTCTCGAGAATGCAGCGAATGTACGTACCACGCACCAACAATCCGTCCGGGTTGCTAATCGGCTTTGCCAGTGTGACAGCAGTGTCTTCCTCTCCAGGTGCAGCTGGCGGACCAGGTTGACCGGGCATGCCTGCGCCATTCACAGCGGATTCGGCGAGGATTCGGCGCTCCAACAATGTAGGACCGCGCTGACGTTCCGGCGCAGAACCGGCCTCTTCGCTATCAACAGTCGGCATCGGCGGCAGTGGCGGCAGACTCGGCTGCTGCGCGAGAGGCACGGGTGCCTCTTCGACGGGCGCAGTCATATTTTGCGGTAGCGCAGGCGCCACAACAGTCTCAGCTCGCGGCTTCGGCGGTGCCGAATCGTCCCCACTTTGCGTTGCTAGCCAGAAGATAACGAGAATCAGCAGAGCAGCAATGGCAGCCAGAAACACGAGCGCCTTACGATTCAGCCGCTTGATGTCGCTGGAGCGCAGCACCGGCTCATTAGCATCCAGGTCAGGCGTGGCACCTGCCTGTTGACGTGCAAAGTACGGGTTGTTGCGCTCATCGTACTCGCCGTTTCGCGATTCTTCCCCGCGGTTTGCCGGGGAGCGATCATCTGGGCTGTTTGGAATATTCGAGTTCACTTTTGCTTGTTCCTTCGCAGACCGAGGACGTTATCGCCGTGGCGAACCACCAGGAAAGGATAGGTCCCATGCACAATCAGGGTGTTGCCTTCCACCGTCGTATTGACGAGAAAATCCTCGGCGTGTTCTTTCTCTCGAGCGAATACCGCCGGGAAATTCCCAGTCGGAAACCGCGTCAAATCCATGTTGATGTAAGTGAACTTGCCATCATCGTACACCCGGCTTGGAATCAACCAGGATTTCTTGGTACGCGTGGAGTAATCATAATCATAGTAGTAACGACGATCCTTTAGGATCTTTGCGTTCAACAGTGGACCTTTCTTCGATGTGTCTGCATCTTCCACGTTATTGAAGCTCGTGTCTTTCGGGTAGGTAAACACAACCTTGTATTGAACACCCGCCTGCTTCGCCTGCTCAAGGCGCTGCCAATCTGTTGCAACCACCTTGAGCTCAAGAATGTAGGAATGCGTCGCCGTACGAATCATCATGTTCGTGTCGACGTCGACGTTTTTGGGTTTCAGATAAAACACATTCTCACGCCGAGTGAGTTCCCAGCCACCAGTGAACCCGGTGCTGTAGTCCAGGATTTTCTCATTCGGGCTTAGCTCGACCTGAGTGGTAATCCCCAGACCCGTACGCACCTGATAGATACGATCAGGCGCATATTCGTATTCCTGAACCACCTGCGCCGCTGCTGAAAAAGCACATAGTGCAAGTGGCAGTGCTGAAAATAACGCAGCCCTGTACCGATTAAAGAGTTTCATCGACCGCTTGCTCCATTGACATTATTCGGCGTCCCTTGGGGTTGAATCGCAGGCTGACCCGGTGGCTGCATCTGATCGGGAAACGCTGGCTGTGCTTGCTGTTGCGGCACGCCACCCTGCGGCAAGGCTCCTTGCTGGAGCGGAACGCCGCCTTGCGGGACTGCACCAGAGACATTTGCCGCATTCGGATCGACAACGCCCGTGCCAGGCTGCTGTGCAGCTGCTTGAGGTTGCGCGTTGATGACGGCACCAGCCGCAGGCGCTGCTGGCAGCGAGGAGTAGTCGTTATCAACCCGATAATCTGTCACCCGAAATCCAAGGGGATTTTCGACACGCAGGCTATCACTCATCTCCAGATTGTCCTGATAGACGAATCCCATGGTCGCAATTTTGTTATCGAGCAGCGTGGAGAGCGTTGAATTCTTGTCATATACGGTTCGCTGGAAGCGCACTGTCGCACCTTTGTAAGGCTGGCCTTTCCCACCAATCAGCGTGATACTCAGGATATTGACGCGAACTGCACGAAGCTTGCCGTATGTATTCAGCGGCCGTAGCGGATTGTTTGATGAATGCAATGCACGATATTCGTTCACAACATTTGTCGTGCCCATTGCTGACACGGTATTCCAGTCACGTTGACCGATGATCGACAAGTCGAACGATTCGCGGGCAATGATGAAGCGTGCGATATTGCTGCGCGCCAAGGCCTCACTCGTCGTAATCGTCCGCCCACCAAAATTCGCTTCAAGCTTGGCGATAGTGCTTGTGCCCGAATAGGCGTCTGCCATGACCAGATAGGGCACTTTCTCCTTCAACGGCAGCATGTAGTAATAGCCGCCCGCAGTCATGACCGTCACGACCATCGACAAAGTCGCCACAATCCAAGCACGCTTTTCACTGCGGCGCGCAAGATCAGCGATGCTCACCTCGTAATTAACCGCCTTCTGGACGGCTGCACCGACTTGGGCAGATCCATCTTTCTCACTGACCTTCTTACGCAACATGTCTAGATCCGTCACCGTGGGGCCTTGTCAGGCCTGAAACTGTTGCCGCGATGGGTTGCGGGCATTTGGGAGGCATGGACGTCCTTGTAAATGTGATGCCACAGGTGCATCGCATCAGTCGACGCTTCCTTAAAGCTTGGATCCGGTTGATACCGCTACGGGCTGTACGAGCAGCTTGTTGGCAGAGACTGACACCGAGACTCCTTGCGCCGCGTACACAGCACTGAGCTCAGTTGCAGCCTGCTGCACGCTGGTGGTGCTGATATTCGAAACTGGTGCGATCAGGGTGTAGTCCGACGGCAAGTTGTAGGACAACTGCATGTTGGAGTCTGCGGCCCAACGCTCAAGCATCGTCTTCAGCGTGCCATCCATCGGCGTGGCCTGATACGTGTAGGAGGTGTAGAGCGGAATTTCGGTCGGGGCCTCGTCAAAGTGATTGACGTGCTTCCAGCGCCCGCCAAAGTCAGGAGCAGGCTTGGTCGCGCAGGCGCCAGCCAACATGGCAGCCGCTAACACCAATGACAGCTTGGACACATACATCGGATTCACTCTGACTTCTCCAACTCAGGAAATTTCGGGCTTGATGATGGACAGCACTGCGGCCCCGCGCACCTAACAGTGGCGGAGCTATGCGGGCTTTGAGAAACCGGTTGGAAACGCGAGGCGCACATGACCCGCCCAAGCGGGCGAAGCAGTGCAGCGCATACGCGCAGAAGAAGATGAGCACACAGAAGAACCATCCATAGCCTTACTCCTATACGACCCCGTCCGGCGCCGCCCCTTAACAAAAAATCAACAATGCAGGAATTTTGGGTAACTTTGCCCTTAACGGACACATGAGTCAAGAATTACCCATCCACATGTGCACCCAAAGAGTGATGGATATCACACTTTAATGGAAAGCGTTTTCACGTCCGTCTTGGGCAGCAGTCGCGCGGTGAAGTAACGATCTTCGTAGTAGCGGATCTTGTCGCACTTCACAGGATGCGGAATACCTTCATACAAGAACACTTCTTTCTCGCTGCCCATTGCCTTGAGCTCCTGAGGAAGCATCAGTGCACGCCGCTCTTCGGAAACACTACGGGTCGTCTCTCGGCCCCGGGTGATGTTTTTCTTCTTGATCGTCGTGTAACCCAGCATCTCCGAGTAGTCGTTCGCATCCTGCTGCTCGCGCGGCGCGTACAGGATCTGCAGCGCGTGGTTGGTGATGATGGTGCGCGACAGGTCTTTACCGTAGGTCGCGTCCAGCTGCGCCATGCTCTGGATGATCGGTAGCAGCCTGAGGTTGTACCCGGCCATGTACGCGACCGCGGTCGCGATGATGTCCACTTTGCCGATTGAGGTGAATTCGTCCATCAGCAGCAAGCACTGGTACTTGAGTTCCGGATTGGACTTCGGAAGCTCCCGCGTGTTGAGGTTGATGATCTGGCTGAAGAGCAGGTTGATGATGAGCCTGCTCTCGGCCAGCTTGTTGGGCTGGATGCCGATATAGATGGTCATCTTCTTCTTGCGAAGATCGGTCAACATGAAGTCGTCAGCACTGGTTGCCGCATCCAGTACGGGGTTGATCCATGCGTTGAGCGGCTCTTTCAAGGTGCCCATGATCGATGCAAAGGTCTCATCGGCCTGTGACAGCATGTTGGCAAACGCCGAGCGTGCGTTGCTGCTAAGGAATCTGCGCTCGGAGAGCGACTTCAGATATTTCTTCAGGTCTGTGCCATCTCCGGACGACAGCCGATAAATGCCGCCGAGCGTGGGCGCACCTGCGCCACCAGGGAAGCCAAGTGACAGTTCCTCATCCTGGTTTTCGAACAGGTACAGCGCGAACGCCATGAACGCGTTGCGCGCCTGGCTGACCCAGAACTTCTGGTCGTCCGACCCGTCCGGGTACAACATCGCCGCAATGCTCATCAGATCCGAGACGCGGAACGCCGGATCATTGGAGACGTAGGTCAGCGGGTTCCAGCGATGCGTTCGGCGATCTTCAGCGAACGGATTGAACAGGAAGACCTCATGCCCCTGACTGGCGCGCCAGCCACTGGTCAGGTCGAAGTTTTCCTGCTTGATGTCCAGGACAACGATCGATTCCTGATATTCGAGCAGATTGGGGATGACCACACCAACGCCCTTGCCGGAGCGCGTGGGCGCGGCAAGAATCACGAATTGCTGCCCGCTCAGTCGCACCAGCTTGCCGTTGAACTTGCCGACGACGATGCCATTACCGCTCGGCTTGAACAACCCGTGCTTGGAAAGATCTGCGGCTCCGGCAAAGCGCGCGTCACCATGCAGCGCACGTGGCTTTGGCTTGAGCACAAGCACAACCGTAATGGCCCAGACGATCCCCGGCAGACCAAAACCGAGGACGCCCGACATCTTGATCTTGGTCGCGTAAGGCGCCACTTCGGGCAACCCTAATGCGCTGACATAGCGGTAGTAGGTGTCCCAGGAATACAACCCGGTATCGAGTCGCAACAGCAGCAATGTCAGATACCCGGACAGGGCATATCCAACGAGCAACGTCACCGCAGTGGCGATTGCAATTATTTTAGCTTTGGACACGCGACCCTACTCCTTAGGCTTACATCTCGACGGCCGTCTAGCGACGGACAACCGGCTTGTGATCGATCAGATCTGACTTGCGCCCGCCGCTCTCGCTCTCGACCAGCGAGTCGATCCAGACCTTGGCTTGATCCAGGGAGAGATCCGGCGTTATCCGGGTACCGGCGTCTGTCACAACGGCATATGCCACCACCGTGTCAGGCGCGTAGATTTCTTCCCGGGTGATTGCCACCACACGGTATCTCCCTCTGGTCAGCACGGTGTGCTGATACTCGTCCATTGCCAGCCTTCCTTTCGTCAGCGCGGAAGCGATGCTAAAGCAAGACGTGTGATGGAGAAAGCGGTTTCAACAACGCTGACAGATCCGCAGACCAGCCTTATGCACACGACGAGTGCCGATGGCTATATTGGGATAACAGCAAGATGATCGTGTTCAAACCACTCAAGTCGCCGTGCATCCGGACTTGGAGTGGTGGGCGGTACAGGGTTCGAACCTGTGACCCCTACCATGTCAAGGTAGTGCTCTACCGCTGAGCTAACCGCCCGTTTCCTGCGTCAGCATTGCGCTGTGCAGGGCGCGCATTCTAGCGCAGGGTTTCGCGGGCCACAAGCCCTCCCTGCACGTGAGCACCCTGCCCCGCCCTACGCCAGGCTCGCCGCCTTCAATTTCTGGATCTGGTCGCGAATCTGCGCTGCGGCCTCGAACTCCAGATCCTTGGCGTGCTGGTACATCTGCTGCTCCAGGCTCTTGAGCTTGCCGGCGATCTGGGCCGGCCCCATCGCGCGGTAGTCGACAGTGTCTTCGGCGATCTGACGTGACTTCGAACGGCCCTTGCCGGCTTTCTTCTCGGCGGCATCCTCGCGCGCGCCTTCCATGATGTCGGAGATCGGGCGCTGCACGGATTTCGGCGTGATGCCATGTTCGAGGTTGTACTCGACCTGCTTCTCGCGACGACGGTCGGTTTCGTCGATCGCCGCCTGCATCGAACGCGTCATCTTGTCGGCATACAGGATGGCCTTGCCACGCAGGTTACGCGCGGCGCGCCCGATCGTCTGGATCAACGAACCAGTCGAACGCAGGAAGCCCTCCTTGTCGGCATCCAGGATCGCCACCAGCGACACTTCCGGCATATCCAGGCCTTCGCGCAACAGATTGATGCCGACCAGCACGTCGAATTTGCCCAGGCGCAGATCGCGGATGATCTCCACCCGCTCCACGGTGTCGATATCGGAATGCAGGTAGCGCACACGAATCCCATGCTCACCCAGGTATTCGGTAAGGTTCTCGGACATGCGCTTGGTTAGCGTGGTCACCAACACGCGATCGCCGAGCTTGATGCGCTCATGGATCTCGGACATCAGATCGTCGACCTGCGTGCCGACCGGGCGGATCTCGACCACCGGGTCGATCAGGCCGGTCGGGCGCACCACCAGCTCGGTGATCTCGCCTGCAGACTCACGCAGTTCGTATGGACCCGGCGTGGCCGACACGTAGATGCTGCGCGGCGAGCGCGCCTCCCACTCTTCGAAACGCAGCGGCCGGTTATCCAACGCGGACGGAAGCCGGAAGCCGAATTCCACCAGCGTTTCCTTGCGCGAACGATCGCCCTTGTACATCGCGCCGATCTGCGGAATGGTCACATGCGACTCATCGATGACCAATAGCGCATCCGGCGGCAAGTAGTCGAACAACGTCGGCGGCGGTTCGCCAGGCGCTTTGCCGGTGAGATGCCGCGAGTAGTTTTCGATGCCGTTGCAGAAGCCGACTTCAGCCATCATCTCGAGGTCGAACTGGGTGCGCTGCGCCAGGCGCTGAGCTTCGACCAGTTTGTTCTGCGAGTACAACTGCTCCAGCCGTTCCTTGAGCTCCTCCTTGATCGTATCCACCGCACTGAGCGTGCGCTCGCGCGTGGTCGCGTAATGTGTCTTGGGATACACGGTGTAGCGCTGCAACTTGCGCAAGGTTTCGCCGGTGAGCGGATCGAACAAGGTCAGCTGCTCGATGTCGCCGTCGAACAACTCAATACGCAATGCCTCGGTGTCCGACTCGGCCGGGAAGACATCGAGCACTTCGCCACGCACGCGGAACGCGCCGCGCGTCAGCTCGAATTCGTTGCGCGTGTACTGCAGATCGCTGAGATGACGGATCAACTTGCGCTGATCGATGTGCTCACCAACTGAGAGGATCAAGCGCAGCGACAAATAGTCTTCCGGCGCGCCCAGACCGTAGATCGCCGAGACCGTAGCCACCACCAACGAATCGCGCCGCGACAGCAACGTCTTGGTGGCGGACAACCGCATCTGCTCGATGTGCTCGTTGATCGAACTGTCCTTCTCGATGAAGGTATCCGACGACGGCACATAGGCCTCGGGCTGGTAGTAGTCGTAGTAGCTGACGAAGTACTCCACCGCGTTGTTCGGAAAGAACGACTTGAACTCGCCGTACAACTGCGCCGCCAACGTCTTGTTCGGGGCCATCACCAGGGTCGGCTTCTGTACCTGCTCAATCACATTGGCGATGGTGTACGTCTTACCCGAGCCAGTCACGCCCAACAAGGTCTGCTTGGCCAGGCCTGCTTCGAAGTTGGCCACCAGCTTGTCGATGGCTGCCGGCTGGTCGCCGGCTGGGGAGTACGGGGATACGAGCTGGAAACGGTCGGTCATGGAGCGGTGCCCTCACATCGACTTTCAAGTATAGCGACCGTGAGATGACGGCTTCGTTTGCACTTTTCCTACAAAAACATCGGAGTCACGGCAGTGACGCTTTCTTCGCAAAGCGCCATTCTGGATCAACGAATCTTCAGAGCACTGGAACATGAGGCTGCATTGCAACCAGAACGGCATCGGTATGATTGAAATGATCGCTGTGTTGCTATCAATGGCAGTGCTTGGTGCCATCGCGACACCATCGTTGATAGCGTTGCGCGACGCTCAAATCACCAGAGCACTGATGCTCGATGTGTCAAGTCACTTGGCAATGACAAGGTCAGCAGCCATTACACACGGGGTCGATGCGTTGATGTGTCCACTTGGGAACGATCGGCAGTGCGCGGACACCCACGACTGGAGCCAAGGGTGGTTGATCTACCTGGATCCGGATGGCAATCGATTACCGGACAGAGACAGCGACATCATCTTTGGCTACGAGACACGTAATGCTGACCGTACGCGCCTATCGACGTCTAAGGGCAGAGAGCGAATCCGGTATCTATCCAGTGGGAGAACGGTAGCCAGCAACGCAACCTTCTACATCTGCAGCGGAAGCAGCCTCAAAGGCCGCATCATCATAAATATGGGCGGCAGAGTGCGCTCCAGTCGGCCAACCTCGCCCACGGACTGCCCAGCCTGAAAAAATTTGAGATAGGACTTGCGGACGCAGCGGAGACTCCCTATAATTTGCCTCCCCGCCCGAATAGCTCAGCCGGTTAGAGCACTTGACTGTTAATCAGGGGGTCGTTGGTTCGAGTCCAACTTCGGGCGCCAAGATCAGAACACACAGAGGCCGCGCATTGTCGCGGCTTTTGTGCGTTCATGCGTAGTAAGAGAGCAAATTTCACTACCCTGTGTCGTTGCCCAAATCCATACAACGCGCAAATCGGTCACGGCGCCGGATCAAAACTTACCGACAACTAGTCCCGCTCCCGGCAGGCCTGCAAAGTCTTCAGCAGACCAAGAGACGTCAAATACCTTGGTAACGCAATGCGTGTTCGCGCATTATCGCGAGAGCTGGGTCGACCCCGCGCTCATGGCTCGACCCATATTATCAGCCCCACGCACTGTTCCGCTTTCAAAAGTTGCATTCGCCGCATCGGTTGAGGATTCACAATGCCGAATTGCTAGGCAACTCCATAGAACTCAGGAGGCAACGACCAACTCGGTCAATGGCCGACCATGATGCTGGCTATGATTAAAGGCAACCAGCCGACCTGATGACCTCGTGCATATAGCTTGTTCCAAGCAAACTACCGAACTAGACGCTCGATTGCTGCTGCTACGCGTTACCAGCACTTGCTAGGCCCATCGGTTCCGGTTGCTCCACGCGTCCCGCGCTGATCGATGCTAAGCGTCCCACATTTAGCGTCCACCTGACGCGTAGTCGGCACAGCTTGAATTACATATGCTCGAGCAGTGGGATCGCCCGAGAATTGAACCCCGTAGAAATTCGTCAGCCCCTCGCAGGCAGCGGGAGCTGCGGCACCTACATAAGTAAGCCGCGTAGTGTAGTACCGCTCCATTAACTGCGCTCGCTCCAGCAAACAGCTAGCCGCCGCCGCACGCCGTGACTTGACCACATATTGACTATAACTGGCCGTAGCAATTGCGGCCAGGATAGCCACGATTGCCACCACGATCATCAATTCCAGCAATGTGAAACCTTTCTGTGCAGAGAAGTGTCTCTGCCCCACACCGAACGAGTTCATTTCGCGACATACAGACATTGATCAATCCCCTCTCTTTACTTCTCGCCAAGAAACGCGGCCCACATTGCGAACCTCTTGAACATTTACGGTCGCAGATCCACCTGATGAGCCACCGACAGCTGCCACCCCCTGTAGCAAGCTAGCCTGTGTGGTCATGCCAACTCCGAGATTGACAGAGCCAATCGGGATCTTGCTTCCATCGCCGGCAGTCAACACGTCGTCATTGAAGCTGCCGTTACCATTGACATCGAAGTATGAAATCCTGGTGCTAGTGCCAGTAAATGCGTCCAGTGAGTTCAAATACCCTGTTCCGTCAGGCGTGCAAGCGCTCGCTGTCGGTATGGCACTTGAAAAAGTAAGAACGTCACGTCGGAGCTGGGCACCACTGATTACCCGCTCCCCCTCAGCCGACTGACTAGGAGGGGTGAGTAGATCGACATACCAACCCTTGGAAGTGGAGGGCAAAGCTGAGTTCGCCTCAAACGAGCGGCTCGTTCCGTCGACAAGAACCAAACTACGGGATGTCAAGTTTACCCCGTCGCCAGAACGACGCTTGACCGTCCCGTCCTCTACAAATCCATAGATGCTCTGAACAGCTCTGCTGGTCATATCACCCGTCGTCATCAGCCGACCGGTACCAAAAAATATCCAGGTCTTAAATGTCGTGGGATGCATGGCAATCGTAATACCGCCGGTGATTGGCTGCCGCACAGCGGGGTTCGATCCCGTGTAGGTGGCGCTGAAGATCGGCGCGCTCCCGGAAACGCCCCATGAGGTGGTTCTCGCTGCGGACAAATCGAACTTCCAAACGTTCCCGAGTAAGTCTCCTGCATACACATAATCCACCGTACCGCTACCGTCGGAATCCCAACCGACCGGCTCTGATAACCCATTTGAATCCGGACTATCGGTCACAACAGAGCCAACGTTGGTATCGATTTTTTTGATGAGAGCACCCGTATTAATGTCATACAAGAAAAGAACGGCACGGCCATTGGTACTATTGACGCCATTACTGACGACAACAGCCGTGCTACCATCATTGAGTCTGGCTATGAAAGGCTTGCCTTGTACAAGCCCCATATCAGCGTCATTCCTTCCGACTTCCCACTTGAAATTACTCACGCCAAAGGTGGCCGGATTCGTAACGTCGAGAGAAAAAATACCCTTCCCCCCCTTCCCCAGCGCGCCAACCAAGAGGTTCTTATTCGGAGTCTGAGTACGGTCGGAAACGATAATCGGGCCATCGACAAAGAAGCGATGACCATAATCCGGCCGACTCAGCGATCCGAGATCAATCCAGTTGATACTGTTGGGGATAAAGCCAAACAGCTCGACACCATTTGCAGCGTTGAAAGCATGCAACATGCCATCATTAGCACCCACATATAGCGTATCGGTATCTTTGACATATGCCGGAGAAGAACTGACCACGTCACCAAGAAGATGAACTCGGTTGCGCAAGGTCCCTTGGTTTTGTAGCTCAAGCGAGCGATTACCTCCGAGGTATGCCGCGTTGTCCGTCCCTGTTACGGGATAATTACTTACCCCTGTCCTAGTCAGATCCGCAACTTGCTGGGTAGTAGCCGAGGCGGGAAACGCAAGCCCGGCCGCTCCATCCGAAGTAAAAACCTTCCTATTATTCACAGGAATATTTTGAGACGCGGTCCAGCTCGCTGCGGTCGCAATTCGACCATCGGTAATTGCATACGACGCCAACTCACCCGACCAAACACCGGATACGTAAGTGGCTTGATAGAGACGGGTATCTGCATTGACCGATGTTGAATTTGCGGAAATGTTTGAGAACGAGCCGGTCCGCTGTACGACTGCATCCAATGCTGCCCGCAAACCACGAGTAAACTCATCTGGGTCGCTTGCAGCAACGAATCTACCGCGCCCGTTCACCGAGGCATGCCATAGATCATCGATAGTCGTGACATTATTTGCGGTCGGCGCCCCCCAAGAGCGCGTCCCATCAGTGAGGCCAGGAAGATCGGTGTTCGGATTAAGCCGCCCCTTTAATCCAATTGAAATACCGAAAGTCACCATATGCTGCCAGAAGCCGGGGTCGGCTGCCGTGGTTGGCACTATGTTACTCATGTCCGTACGCAGATCTTGCTTCCAATAACGCATCGCGACGTCCGCGAGCGTGTTCGAGGAACCATCGCTATACGGCGCAGCAGCTTTGTAGGTATAGGTAGGGGCATTGGGATCCGGCCTCGCAATAGCAGCGCCATCAGTTCCGTCCTGATTTCCACCGGAACTAAAATTATCATCCCCGTTCCAGTACCCATCAGTTGTCAAGATCGTAAAATTTTGACGACACTGAAGTTGATTCGAGCCTGTTTCTGGCCCATATGGACCGTTCCTGCCATCACTGGAGTAATATAGACCGGCATTATTCAGCGCACTACGAAGCGGCGTACCATCTTCAGCCTTGGCACCAAAAAGACGATTAAACCAGCGTGCGCGGTTGTTATTTGCGCCAGAAGCTCCGCTAGGGTTATCAAATAGGCCTTGATTGTACGTCACGGGAATTGGAACCGACTGCGTCGGCCAATTTCCAGTCGCATCATCTCCGTTACGGCCCCAAATGGTCCTGAAGCCAACGCGAACATCCGATCCAAGTCCATTGAACGCAGCCGCCGCACCGCCTTTTGCGGTCTTCGTCCGTGTACGGTAATAGGAGTACCAGATGGCGAAATTTGATCGCTCAGCTGCATCGTCACGACCAGTGGGCCTTGCGTATGTGCAATTCCGCCATCCCCACCCCGACGTCGTCGTGTCACAGCCTGCTGACTGCTCACCGTTATTATTGGTGATGATATCGTAACCATACTGGACTGAGACACCCGAATAGCTTGAGCCCCCGTATACCAAAACACTGTACGTACCTGCTTCCGGGGTAGCAAAACTGCAAGTCTCCGAATTTCCCTCACTTGTTTTACTACAATCGGCTGAAATCGGTCTCGCCTGTGCATTCCGGCTAACGTACAAATCGGCGCATCTCGAAAATCTACTACAAGACGCGGCACTACTTATGCTTATAACCAAATTACTCGCATTGGCCGGCACGGTCACAGAGTAATAAGTGTTGCTGTCACGATTACCCCTCAAACCGCTAACCAGCACGCCGCTATTTGGAGATGTGGTAACTACGCCTTCGAGACGCTCACTCCGCACGACCTTGTCATTCGTCAAAATTTGATAGCGATAATACTGCCTGACATCCGACAGATCAGTAGCATCAGCTTTAGGCATATAGAACGTCTGGGTCGACGCACTTAAATCCACCGTTGAACTTACCGTATTTGCCGCAGTATTTTGCACAAAAAGAGCATTACTGTAAGCGGATTCCATGGTCGTTCCGCCAGTTAACGGCGCACCAGTCGAATCTACCCACGGCTTATAATCCGCATTTGGATTGTAGTATATCGTGTTTGTTACATAATTTTGATCATAAATTGCGTTTACATTGACATCTGTCGTCAAATAAGTATTATCTCTCGTCGTATTATCGCCTGTTGGCGCGCTCGCGACACCGCCCCCGCTCATACTTGCGATGTCCGGATTATACATATAGCGCCACTGCATTGATCCCGAATCATCGAGAACAAAAAGAAGGTTAGGCGGTACGCGAGCGGCCGTTGTTAGCGGCGATGTTGGCAGTGTGATACCCGCGTTTACGGGAATCGCGAGCAGCGTCGCAAAATAGGCACACGCGACCGGCGTGGCTCGTGCGAACAAGCGCCGCCAAATGGAAACAGGCTGGCGTCCGGATTGAATAGCTGACATGACGCCCCCTTATTGAACGATATAGTTTGTTTGCAACATCACTGTTGCTCGACCGTCTGCATTGGCAATTGCGGTAATTCGGAAGCGCGGCGCAAGGCATTGTCCATCCAGCGGAAACTTGCGGTCGCAGCCCGGCCATGTCGGCGCTTCGCCCATGTACTCGATAATGTAACGAGCATTTGGCGTTGGAATTGCGTCTTCACCAAGATTATTTCTAGCATTTCGCCACCCGTTGAAGCTGGTATCCAGCCACCGATCTGCATCTGCGGCGACAGGAGTACCGCATATTCCGTTAGCACAGCCGCTCGATGGCACAGAGCTGACCGCAGTGGCATTTGCAAGCGCTTCACCTTGTCGCAATGCGGATTCGGCCGCCTGAAAACCCAGACTACGATCATAGAGATTTGCGCTCATACGCTCTTCCAGCGTGGTCGTACGTAACACAGCTAGGCCAAGCAGAGTCATCAGCAACAGCAGGATCAAAACGACAATCAGCGACGCCCCATGCTGAGGGACTATGGGATGGACACTCCTCTTCATGGATTACGATTCCGTAGACTGACGATGTGAATCAACTGGCGCTCAATTCCGCCCTCGGCACCTACTGACCCTTCAGCATTTGAAATACTCAATGTGATGCGCGCTGCCGTTACATTTGCCCAATCGCTCGCACCTAGAGCGCTAGCGGCCTGATAGCTAGCTTTTCCATTCACAAGATAGAGCAAGCTGAGATTTTTTACGCCCTGTGCGACTTCTTGTGTGGTAACTGTTCCATTTGCTGTCGCAACCTGCTGATAAAGGGCTGGCCCATCGGCGCCATTCCCGATATACCACCGCGATGCATGCAGCCTCACCAAGACCGAATTGGGAGCGGTGTACGCAAACTTTGTTCCGGTCCCGCAATCCAAAGGCACACCCAAGCCCAGGGTGCAGTTACCAGGGGTTCCTGCCAGCCCATGGAAGATATCTTTTCCGCTGACGGAAGAGACTTGAAAGACCGAAGCTTGTCGTGCATTACACACGACCGCCAAGTCACCCGCAGAAATTCCGTGACCAGCAACATTGACAGAAAACTTACCGGTTGCGGTGTCATGGGCGGTGATCGTGGTGACATTCTCATCTGCGGCAAAGAGCTGAACAGCCTCGGTGGAGGCAACACGCTGCGCTACCGCCGTGCCAGTGACAAGATCGGCGGCGGCCTGACTTGAAGAGTACCCCTGAAATGCATCGCCCCATCGATTAAGGTTGCTCCACCAGCTTGCAGTGGAGTTATTCAATACATTCGAAATAGGCAGATTATTGACGCACGGATTGCCTGCCGCTTCGCGCACATCGCGCGCCATCAATTCGAATGCGGTGCGTACGCCCTCCTGAACCCTGCCAAGACTCTCTGTAGCACGGTATGTCCTGCTATTTGAGAGAAAGATCCCGATTGCGGCGCCCACCACGAGAAGCCCGAGAAACATTGCCACCATCAACTCGATCAAGCTAAAGCCTGACTCGTTGGCATTCCTCATTGGACTCGCACTCATAGTTGCACCTTCGTGGCAAACACTTCTGCAGTGCTGCCTTGCGCTTTGCCACTCGCAGTCGCGTTGGTAGACCGACCATCATTCCAACGAAGAGAAACTTTACAGATATCCGTGGCACACTCAATCTTGCCGCACACATCTGTGTCTGGCGTACCATCAACTCCAAGCGTGGCACGCCAGCTTTTTATCCATGCTGCCTGATCGAGAGCGGCCAGCGAACCACTCCCGTCGGTTGTACACAAAAATCCAGCAGTGTTGTATGCCCCGGCAAGCGCCGCCTGACGGTTTGCGCGCATTGCATCCAGCACGGTGTAGGTTGAAATCACCGCCTGACTGCGCTCTAGCGAACTTTGGCTGTTACGTAACGCCGCAGCCTGCATTGCCGCGATGCCAAGCAGACCAATCGCCATGACCAGCACGGAGATCATCACTTCGATAAGTGTGGTACCCGAATGCCCTCTGGCGTTCTGCACAGACCGGCCTGACGCGCCTCTATTTGCACTCGAAATAATCATTGACAATTCTCAGCCTTTTTCTTTATCAGCACACGAGCGCCGCTTATTAAGCTGACAACGCGAGCATTCTCTACAGGACGTGCCGCATCGATGCATAGGGTAATAGCTGCCGTGGAGAGCATTCCACCCGCTGCTCGCGCCAGGCCATCGGAGCTGAATGTCACTGCAGATACATCAGCTACCACCTTAACTTTTGCAGTTCCGGAGACGTCGCTCAGTACCTCGCCATCATTATCCACCCGAGTAATCCAGCGACTCCAGGTCGTGGTCCCGGAACAATTCACTCCGTCACTCGACGCACAAAGGCTCACCTTGCGGTTGAGTCGAATTGATTCGGAGCGAGCATGCTGCAGCGACGCAACCATGGAATTAGCTTGAGTTGTCAAGCGGTTGCTGTTAATAAGCGCACTGAAGCTCGGCGCTGCTATTGCCGCCAAGATGGCCAAGACCGCAACGGTCACAAGCAGCTCTAACAGCGTAAATCCGCTTGCCTTCAACACGCGGCCCGGAGACGGGCGGCGAAAACCAGGAAGATGCATCGGAGATCCCCATCCCCATATTGACGTCTAGTACGGTAGAGTCAAGCTCATGCGGGCACCAGCGACTACCGACAGGCGGTTAGACTGCCAGTGCGAACGGCCGACTAGTCGCCATCCACTCTCCCGCCAAGTGAACAGCATGCTGAATTCCTCAGCTTCAACTGCCTCCGCCGTCATTGCCCCTCTAGACTTGCTCTTACAGCCACGTGTGATCGCGTACGTGATTCTGACCGGGGAAATGCTGGCTGCAGTACTCACGCTGGCTCCAGGAATCCGGGAAAGTCGATGGATCTATTTTGGGCTGACCTCACTGTTGATTCAGTGGATAAGTATATTGACGCTTGCAACACTCCATGTCTTGCGACGTCAACTGCGCCCATTGCGGCCGAACACAATCGCGAATCTGTCGCTAGCTACACTAGTTGCAGTAGCCGGAGTCGCCTGCATCATTGTCTGGGCCGTCTTTGGCAACTTGCTTAGTCTTCTCGGTGGCAGCTGGTGGGGGTTTTGGCTACAGGTCAACGGAATTGCGCTTACGGTCGGACTGCTGGGCCTGCTGGCATTTCAAAACCACTGGAGAACTCAGCAGATGGCGGTTCGCGCAAAACAGGCTGAACTAGATGCCTTACAAGCACGAATTCATCCGCATTTCCTGTTCAATACTTTAAATACAGGAGCCGCACTGGTGCATCAGCGCCCGGAGGCTGCCGAGCGCCTGCTGCTGGATTTATCGGATCTTTTTCGCGCAGCACTTGCCGGCCCTAGCCAAATGCTCCTTGAGCAGGAGCTCTCCCTGACGAGACGCTACTTAGAAATAGAGCAACTACGACTCGGCACACGCCTACAAGTAGAGTGGCAACTGCCGACACCATTGCCAATAGTGCTGGTGCCGACACTCTGCATCCAGACACTGACCGAGAATGCCATACGCCACGGTGTCGAACCGGCGACCGAAGGGGGCACTGTCACGTTATGCGTCACCGCAACCAACAACCAATTGCAGATTCAAATTACCAACAGTTTGCCAAATGCACTGCCGGTCAGCAGCAACGGCCACCGTATCGGATTGAATGCGGTACGCAGTCGCGTAGAACAATTGACAAATGGAATTGGAAGAGTCCACACCACCATAAAGGATGGTCGTTACTTCGCGACCATCCATTTACCTTGGTCATGAGACGATTTCAGGTCACAACCCGATAACAAGGCCGGTAATCCCCCGAGATCTTCATCCGGCGCTGCTCGACAAATCCGCGCAGGAGCTCATCCAGCGCCTGCATGATGTCCGGGTCGCCGTGGATCTCGAAGGGGCCGAACTCTTCGATGCGACGCATGCCGTCTTCCTTGACGTTGCCGGCGACGATGCCGGAGAAGGCGCGGCGCAGGTCCGCGGCCAGCGCGGGTGCGGGGCGGCCGTGGTGCAGGTCCAGGGCGGCCATGGCCTCGTGGCTGGGTTCGAACGGTTGCTGGTATTCGAGCGGGATGTGCACCGACCAGTTGAAGTAGTACGAATCCTTCTGGTCCTTGCGGTGCGCGCGCACCTCATGGATGCCTTCGGCCATGCGACGCGCCACCGCGACCGGGTCGCCGACGATGATCTCGTAGCGCGAAGCGACAGCTTCGCCCAGGGTGAGGCGGATGAAGCGGTCGATCTGCTCGAAATACGGCGCGGCAATGGTCGGGCCGGTCAGGATCAGCGGGAACGGCAAATCAGCGTTCTCTTCGCGCAACAGGATGCCGAGCAGATAGAGGATTTCCTCCGCCGTGCCGACGCCACCGGGAAACACCAGGATGCCGTGACCGATCCGAACGAAGGCCTCAAGGCGCTTCTCGATGTCCGGCATGATCACCAGGTGGTTGACGATCGGATTCGGCGACTCGGCCGCGATGATGCCCGGCTCGGTGACGCCGATATAGCGGGTGTGGTGCTTGCGCTGTTTGGCGTGGGCGATGGTGGCGCCCTTCATCGGGCCCTTCATCGCGCCCGGGCCACAGCCGGTGCAGATATCCAGGCCGCGCAAGCCGAGCTCGTAGCCCACCTGCTTGGTATAGAGATATTCGTCGCGCGAGATGGAATGGCCACCCCAGCACACGACCAGATTGGGGTCGGACGGCTGCAGGATGCGTGCGTTGCGCAGCTGGCCGAACACGGCGTTGGTGATGCCCTCGCTGGTATCGAGATCGGCGCGCTGCGCTTCGAGCTCGATCGCCATGTAGGCCAGATCGCGCACGACGGCGAACAGCAGCTCAGCCACACCTCGGATGATCTCGCCATCGACAAACGCCATCGCTGGCGCATTGCTCAGATCGATGCGGATGCCGCGATCCTGCTGGTTCACCTGGATGTCGAAATCCGGATACAGATCGCGCGCGGCGCGCGGGTCGTCCGAAGCGCTGCCGCTGGTGAGCACTGCTAGCGCACACCGACGCAACAGCTCGTGCATGCCGCCACTGGAGGCATCGCGCAAGCGCGCCACTTCCGCCTTGGACAACACATCCAGACCGCCACGCGGATAAATCCGCGCATCCACCACCGGCAGCGCCCGTGCTGCCGTACTGCTGAGTTCCATAGCTTGCTCCTGTCGTATCTCAGAACTTTAGCGTACTCACCCACCCAAAAGAAAACGGCCGGGAGAACCCGGCCGTTTTTGCAGACTTCGACACTCTAGCCAGCTTTAGAACTGGTAGCGGAAGCCCAACTGCAGCGCCCAACGGGAGATGCCCTTGTCGTCGTAGACGGTGGACAAGTCCGGTTCGTTGAAGCGGTAGACATATTTGCCGGTTGCAGCATCGATACCGCCGTACTCAACAACGCCCTTGAAGCCTGGGAACCCGTACTCGTCGACGCGACCCCACTTCTTATTGAGCAGGTTGCCCACGTTCATGACATCGACCCAGATCTGCGCCTTGTTGCCATCGAAGAAGCCAGGCAGTTCCTGCTCGAGATGCAGATCGAACTGATTCACCCAGGAGTTGCGAACGGCATTACGACCGGCCAACTGTCCCTGGTGCGAAGACAGATACTTGTCGTTGTTGACGTAGCTCCAGAAGGCATTCTCTTCAGCCGCACTTCCGAACAGCACATCGCCACGGCCATTCGGAATGTAGAGCAGGTCATTGGCGCGGCCATCACCATTGGCATCGTTATCGAACGTATAGCTATACGGACGACCGCTACGCCCCTGATAAATTAGACCAAGCTTGGTGGCGTAGTCACCGAAGAAGTTGTGCTTCCACTGTAGTGTACCGAGGATGCTGTCCTTGATCTCGTAAGCGGAAGTAGCGTTGACCTCTTCATTCGCCTGGAAGGTCGCTACATTCAACAGCTGCGAGCCCGACGTAGAGCTAGTCAGGCCGCTCACTTCCTTCGCGTTCGAGTACGTGTAAGCCAGGCTCCACGACCAGTCGCTGTCGTTGAAAGGTTTATTCAAACCGACGGTGAAGCTCTGCGTACCGCCCTGGTCTGTTGGACGCGCAATGATTGCATCGTTGAAGCCCTGATTGCTGTTGGCACGTGTCAGCGCGTTGCCAGTGAAGCGGCCCAAGCTATCCCAGCTCGCACGGTTGCGACCAACTGCGTTCCAGTAGATCTGACGACCATCCTGACCAACCGCAGTCGGGGCACCAAGATTGAGTTGCTGGTAGTAGATAGCCTCATTGACCTTAGTAACCACGCCTTCCAACGAACCGATAATGCCGTACCACGGCAATTCGGTATCGAATGCCAAGTTGGCTTTCCACACCGATGGCTGCCCAAGACCCTTGTCGACAAAGTCGACCGATTGGGTCGCTCCGCCGGTACCGGTGGGCTGGTTGTTAATATCCGGAGTGAAGCGAATACCGCCAGTGGCAATCTCGTTCGCGTTGCGGAAATTGTAGTCCGTATAAGCCAGACCGGTGTTGGAGAATGGATTGGACAGCCACACAGATGCGGCAGCACCCTGGAACAGACCAACACCACCACGTAACTGAGTGGGACGCTCGGCATCGAACGTGTAATTGAAGCCAAAGCGCGGCTGCCAAAGATCATTACCATCGAGCGTGGCGTCGTTACGCACGCCGAAGGCGTTGAACGCGGCTTGATTGAACTGCGGGCTGTCCGGAACCATCTGTTTGTCGTAGCGCAGGCCGAAGGTCAACGTCAGGTTGTTGTTGACTGCCCAGGTGTCCTGAACAAACAGGCCGAGGTTGCGCAGGCCCCACTTGGCTGCGATGTCATCAATATTACCGGTGTTCGAAGACGAATACCGGTAAGACACAGGACGATTGGCGCGGTAAGCAGCGATCGAATCAAAGTTGTAGGAACCGAAAACGCGCGGACCAAACAGGTTAAAAATATCGTTGTCTTCGTAGTCGAAGCCGAACTTCACCGTGTGATCGTTGAGGAACAAGTTGCCAGCGAAAAAAGCGTTCCATGTTTCGGTGCGCAACTCGTTGGCCTGAGTATTTGCTTCGGTACCGAGGTTCACCGAGTTTGCGCCCACGCGAACATTGATGGCCGGCAGCTGCGACGCTGCAGTACGCACAGCCGAGTAGTCGCGATAAGACACCTTGGCCTCTGTGGAGAAGGTCTCGGTCCAGTCGCTGAATAACTGAGCGGTATAGGTCTCCAACTCAAAATCGCGAGCGTAATGGAACGAGTTCAGAGCCAAGGAACTGGTGCTGAAACCATTGAGATTGGCGGTACTCTGCTCGGACTTGCCGTAACGAAACGAGCCTCGGTGCTTGTCGCTGATGTTCCAGTCGAGCTTGAAGCCCTTTTCCTCGGAGTCGGAATCCAATGCAGGCAACGTCAAGGTTCCGGGATCAAAACCGTACACATTGCGCGAAATATCGGCGATCTCGTCGACCTGCGCCTGGGTGATGTTTACCGTATTGCTTGCGCCAGAACCTGTCGGGCCAAAGCCGCTGTTACCGGTGAAAACACCTTTGCCCTTGTACTTTTCGTAGTTTGCGAAAAAGAACAGCTTGTCCTTGACGATCGGACCACCCAGGGTCAGACCGTAGGTCGACTCGCGATCAAATAGCTGCGGACGGATGTCGTTCTGATTCTTGCCAGACCAATCGTTCTCGCGATAGGTGCCATAGACCGAACCGTGGAATTCGTTGGTGCCCGACTTAGTGACCGCATTGATCACGCCACCGGTGCCGCCACTGATCGTGACGTCGTAATTGGCCACGTCCACGGAGATTTCATCGATGACGTCCATCGAGAACGGCTGGCGCGGGGTTGGCAGGCTGTTGGATTCCAGGCCGAAGGCGTCGTTGGTGCTGATGCCGTCGACGCGGATCGCGTTGTAGCGCGGATTCTGGCCTGCGATGGAGATTTCGTTACGCGCCTTGTCGGTCTGCGCGACGCGTGGATCCAGACGTACGTAGTCCTGCAGGTTGCGGTTGATCGACGGCAGCGATTCGATTTCTTCACGGGTCACATTGGTGCCGGTGCCCATTTTGTTGGCGCTGAAGATCGCCGAACCGTAGTTGCTGGCGATCGCCTGCACCGTGCCCAGCGTGGCCAGATCTCCGCCCAGGGCTGCATCGACCTGATTGACCTTGTCCAGGTTCAAATACACGCCTTCACGTGTCGTGTTGCCTGCGCCGGAAGCGGCGATGGTGATGGTGTACGGCCCACCCACACGCAAGCCGCGCGCGTTGTAGCGTCCGCTGGCATCGGTGGTGGCGCGGCTGACGGTGCCCGATTCGACGTGGGTGATCGTCACTTCGGCATTCGGCACCGGCTGACCGCCGCTGCTGGTGACCAGGCCAGCGACGCCGGCAGAGGTGCTCTGGGCAAATACGGGAGCAGCGGCAAGTGCGGCAACAAGGCCAAGCGTCAGCTTGGACATGCGAAGACAACGGGGGTGGGTCATTTCGGTAGCCTCGATACAGGTTGGGCAGTGACAAAAAGGCGCAGTCAGCCCAACCGTTCCCGGGGATGGGCTGCCGATGATCTGGGGTCCCTCGCCGCGCGGCTGGTTGCTGCCGCAACGGTTAACAACAGATTAACACGCTAAGGCCTGATTGTGACGGCGGCGTGACAAACTTCGCGCAGTGCAACATGAACTTCGCATGTGAAGGCGCAAACGCCATATCGTGCAAAGTCGCAGAGGGAGTGAGACGTGGGTCTCGGATGAAGCGCGCGGGTGATTCGACGCTTGCGATGTCGAATGGGCGTCGCTTTGCGCATCGGATGCGATGTGAAGCCGTCTACCAGGTTGATGCGGAGTCATGCCATGGCGCAGACCGCTCATCGCTAAGCCTGCAGCCGAGCCGGGCCGAATGAGCAACATCCCAGATCAAGCTGCACGCAACTCGCGGAGTGAGAGACAGCTAGTACACCGGATCAATCTTGCGCTTGGGCTCCAGTCAACCGCCGGCCGCACCAACTTCATCCACGCACGCCTAGTGCCCTGCCCTAGCTCGCCCTAAATCGACACTGGCAACTTGAAGTAAGTGCCCAAGCCATCCAGAAACATCTGCACCGAAATGGCCACCAGCAGCATCCCCATCAACCGCTCGATCGCGGTCAGTGCACGGTGACCAAGCAGTTTGTACAACAGCGGGGCCGAGGCCAGGATGGTGGATGCACCGATCCAGGCGATCATCAGCGCCAGGCTCCAATCCCATAACCGGGTCGGTTCGTTGCTGCCCATCAGCATCACCGCAGCCATGCCGGACGGGCCGGCCACCAGCGGGATGGCCAGCGGCACGATGAAGGGTTCGCCATCGGGGATCTCGCCCATCAGGCCCTCTGGGCGCGGGAAGATCATGCGGATGCCGATCAGGAACAGCACGATGCCGCCGGCGATCGCCACCGATTCCTGGCGCAGATGCATCAACTCCAGCGCGTACTTGCCGCCCCACAAAAATGCCATCAGCACGAACAAAGCGATCAGCAACTCGCGCGCGAGCACGAAACGCTGGCGCTTCGGCGGCAGCGGCTTGAGCACGCTGAGGAACACCGGGATGTTGCCCAGCGGGTCGAGAATCAGGAACAGCAGCAAGGCTGCCGACAGGATGGTCATACGGAAGGACTCCAGATCGCACCACGGTGCGCAGCGCCCGCCATGGACAGCAAGGTGACGCAGGCGGAAGCGTAGTCCGCGGGATCGACCGCCTCGCTATCTTCCTGATGGGTGAAAGCACGTGCGCGCAAGGCGGTGCGCATCGGGCCGGGCTGCAGTCCGCTGATGCGGACCGGGCCGGCGGCGGTTTCGTGGTGCAGGCTGGCGAGCAGGCCACGCTGTGCATGCTGGGCAGCGCCATAGGCACCCCAATAGGCCTGGCCAACGAGCGCCGGATCGTCCACAACGAAAACTACCGCCGCGTCGTCCCGCTGGCGCAGCAGTGGCAGGCAGGCCTGGGTCAACCAGGCGCGCGCAGTGAGGTTGATATGCAGGTTGCGTGCGAAGTCTGCAGGGGCGGCGAGTTCGGCCGGCGTCAAGCCTGCGAAGTCGGCGGCGCAGTGCAGCAGGCCGTGCAAACCACCGAGCTCGGACTGCAGCCGTTGCGCGAGCGCGGCGTAATCGTCCGGCGTGGCGCCGGCCAGATCCAGCGGATACAGCAACGGCTCCGGACCCAGCCTGGCGACCGCATCGTAGACCCGCTCCAGCGCGCGCAACTTGCGACCGAGCAGCACAACCGTCGCACCGGAAGATGCGCAGGCCTGTGCAGCGGCAGCGCCCAGGCCGCCGGCGGCACCGGTAATCAGCACCACGCGCTCAGCCAGCGCAGCCGCCTCGGGCTGGCCCTGCAACGCACTCACGGCTGATAGGCCTCACTGACGATGCGCTTGAGTTCGCCGGCTTCGAACAGTTCCAGCGTGATGTCGCAGCCGCCGATCAGCTCGCCATGAATGAATAACTGTGGAAAAGTCGGCCAGTTGGAATAACGCGGCAGATTTGCGCGCACTTCGGGTTCTTCCAGCACGTTGACCGTGCGCAGCTGGTCGGCGCCGGCAGCGACCAACGCCTGCACCGCGCGACTGGAAAACCCGCACATCGGGAACTGTGGGGTGCCTTTCATGAACAACACGATCGGGTGTTGTTCGACTTCGGCCTGGATCCGTTCCATCACCGGCATTGGACTCTCCTGACTGGGAGCGGCAGGCCCGACCGCCGGGTCGGATAGACTTCCGCAAAGGCGCGCATTGTAAGCCTTCAGCGCGACCTGTCGCCGCACTCCCTTCGCTGCCCTTGCCATCATGCCGATCGAACACCTTGCACTGCCCTACTCCCGCGCCGCTCTGGAGCCGCATCTCTCATCCGCAACATTGGAGGCGCACCACGGCATCTGTCATCGCAGCGAGGTCGAACGGCTCAATGCGCGCATCGAAGGCAGCGAGTTCGCCGAGCTGACGCTGGAAGAGATCATCGCGCAGGCGCAAGGCACGCTGTTTCATCTGGCCGCGCAAGTGTGGAACCACAATTTCTACTGGCAATGCCTGCGCCCACGCGGCGGCGGCGAGCCACTCGGCCGGCTGGCCGACAGCATCGCCACATCGTTCGGCGACTTTGCGCACTTCAGGCAGGAATTCAACCGTGTTGCGCTGGGTACGTTCGGCTCGGGCTGGGTGTGGCTGGTGCAGCGCCCGGACGGCGCCTTGGCGGTCGTTGCCACGCCGAATGCGTCCACGCCGCTGACCGGGCCGGACACGCCACTGCTCGTCTGCGACCTGTGGGAACACGCGTACTACCTGGATTATCAGCAGGATCGCGCGCACTACCTGGACGCGTTCTGGAAGCTGATCAACTGGGAGTTTGTGGCTAGCCGGTTGGGCTAGCCATGCAGTTGGGCTCAGCGGTGAGTAATTGTGGTCGCGGTGAATAGAGCGATCGACTGCTGCAGCGCCGCGCGTGGCGGCTATCGATCTGCGCGACAAGGCTTAAGTACGAGTCGCGCGTTTTGCCTCTATCACTGCGTCACCGCTCATACGCCTTGAAGATCACGCCTCGCTCAAGCGTGCAATCACCGGTTCAACCTGCGTTTCACGCTGCAAGGCACTGCCCGCATTGACCAGTGCGCGCGCAAGCAGCGGCGGCGTATCGGCGCGTAGCGTTGCATGGCCGACTTTGCGGCCTGCACGCGATTGCTTGCCGTAGTCGTGCCAGTGCCCGCCGGGCACTGCCAGAAACGCAGCAGCGTCCGGCATCGTACCCAGCCAGTTGAGCATGCAGGCGTGCCCGCGCATCGCGGTGCTGCCGAGCGGCAAACCAAGCACCGCACGCACATGGTTTTCGAATTGCGAGGTCTCTGCGCCTTCAATGGTCCAATGGCCGGAGTTGTGCACGCGCGGTGCCATCTCGTTGGCGAGCAGCTCGCCATCGCGCACAAACAGCTCCAGCGCAAACACACCCACATAGTCCAGCCGCTCGGCGATCGCGCGCGCATGCGCCTCGGCTGCCGCCTGCAACTCGGCACCCACAGTTGCAGGCGCAAGACTGGCCGAGAGCACGCCGTCCACATGCCAGTTTTCGGTCAGCGGCCAGGCGCGGAACTCGCCATCGCGGCCGCGCACCGCCACCACGCTGACCTCGCGCTGGAACGGCACGAAGGCTTCCACGATCAGCCCTACTTTCGCAGCCTGCGCGCCAAGCGCTTCCCATGCGGCATCGGCATCGGCCAGCGTCCTGATGCGGAACTGACCCTTGCCGTCGTAGCCGAAGCGGCGCGTCTTGAGCACACAGGGCGTACCGATGCGCACCAATGCCGCATCGAGTCCCGCACGATCGTCGATCGCGGCGAACTCGGGCACCGGAATGCCAAGCTCGCCGAACAAGGTTTTTTCGCTGAGCCGGTCCTGCGCCACCGCCAATGCGGCAGCACTGGGAAACACCGGCACCTGCGCGGCCAACTGCTGCGCGCTGGCGGCCGGCACGTTTTCGAAATCGAAGGTGATCACATCCACCTGCGCTGCGAATGCGGCAAGCGCAGCCGTCTCGTCGAATGCGCCGACCTGCAGCGGTGCCACCTGCCCTGCACAGGCATCGGCGGACGGGTCGAACACCGCAAAGCGCAAGCCCAACGGCGCGCCGGCCAACACCAACATGCGTGCCAGTTGGCCGCCACCCAGAATGCCAACCGTGGTCATTGGCGCGGGTCGTCGCTGGCCATCACATCGTCGGTCTGCTTGGCACGAAACTGCGCCAATGCCAGGCCGATCTGCGCCTGCTCGGGTGCCAGCATCGCCGCGGCGAACAACGCCGCATTGGCGGCACCGGCATTGCCGATGGCAAACGTGGCAACCGGAATCCCGGCCGGCATCTGCACGATGGACAACAATGAATCCATGCCGTTGAGCGCTTTGGACTGCACCGGCACACCCAGCACCGGCACCGCCGTCTTGGCCGCCAACATGCCCGGCAAGTGCGCCGCGCCGCCAGCGCCAGCGATGATCGCACGCAGGCCGCGTTCGCCCGCCTGCTCGGCATAGGTGAACAACACATCGGGGGTGCGGTGCGCCGAGACCACCTTGACTTCGTAAGGCACGCCCAAGGCATCGAGCTTTTGAGCTGCGTGTTGCATGGTTTCCCAATCCGAACGGGAGCCCATCACGATGCCGACCAGCGGCGCGGAGTGGTTGGAGGTCATGGCCCTGCCCTGCGGTAAAGACGTATTCTAGCCAATCTCCACGCAAGACAAGACTTCGATGGATCGCAAACTGCTCGACCTGCTGTGCTCGCCCGACACCCGCCAACCGCTCTCGCTGCTCGACGGCAAGGGCCTGGAGGCACTCAACACCGCCATCGCCGGCGGGAACCTGCAGCGTGCCGACGGCACAGTGCAGGCACAGCCGCTGCGCGAGGCGCTGATCACCCGCGACCGCAAGCAGATCTTCCGCGTCGACGACGGCATTCCGGTGCTGCTGGCCGAGGAAGCCATCGGCACTGCGCAGATCGCCGACTTCCCCGAAAAGTGAGTTCTTCCGCACGCACGACCGTGCCGGAGGCGCCACCCGCCGCGCTGGTGGATGCCGATGTGGCACGCGCGCTGGCCGAGGACATCGGCACTGGCGATGTCACCGCCGCGCTGTTGCCAGATCAGGCCGACAGCGCGTATCTGCTATGCAAGCAGGATGCGGTGATCGCCGGCCGCCCCTGGTTCGACGCCACGCATCGTGCGCTCGACCCGCAGGTGCGTATCGACTGGCACGTGCACGAAGGCCAGCACGTACGTGCCGGCACCGTGCTGGCCCTCCTGCATGGCCGCAGCCGCAGCCTGGTCAGCGCTGAGCGCACCTCGCTCAATTTCATGCAGACGCTCTCGGCTACCGCGACCACTACCGCTGCGTACGTTGCTGCGGTGGCCGGCACCGGCACGCGCATCCTGGACACCCGCAAAACGCTACCGGGGCTGCGCGCCGCGCAGAAATACGCAGTGCGCTGCGGCGGTGGCGACAATCACCGCATCGGCTTGTTCGATACGGTGATGCTCAAGGAAAACCATATTCGCGCCGCCGGCTCGTTGAGCGCCGCCGTGCATGCCGCACGTGCGCAGCAACCGCAGTTGCCGCTGGTGGTCGAAGTGGAAACGCTGGAGCAACTACGCGAAGCATTGCAGGTGGGCTGCACGCGCATCCTGATCGACGACTTCGACCCGGCAATGCGCCGCGAAGCCGTGCGTATCGTTGCCGCCCTGCCACTTGAACAACGCATTCCGCTCGAAGTGTCAGGCAGCGTGGATCTGGCCGGCATTGCCGCGATTGCCAACGATGGCGTGGACTGCATTTCCATCGGCGGCCTCACCAAGCACGTGCAGGCGGTGGATCTGTCGCTCAAACTCGGCTCGCCGCCACACTAGATTTCACGTGTGCCCGCAGGCAGCTCTGTCAGCCTGCTGCGATTGTTCAGTACTGGATCTGCGATGACTGTAAAACCTTGGCCGTGGATCTGCGTGTTGCTGGCAGGATGGGGCGGCAGCGCGGCTGCTGCGGAAGTGTGCGACATGCCGCCACGGTTCGGCACCAGCCCGGCAGCGATCGCCATCGTGCGCAGCGCCTGCAACGAACACCGCTTGTGGCAACACCCCTTCATCGATACCAAAGGTCGCCTGGCCAGTCTTGGCGTGACCGAAGCCGAATCGGGCTATCTCGCCGACCATGGCGTGGTCGCATGGCAACGCGTCGCAGGCTACTGGCGCGACAGCGGCACGCTGGCATCGATGGGCGGTCGCCCCGGCGCATCCAATTGCGCAGCGCTGGATGGCACGCGCTATACCGCCAGCGAGTGCCGCGCGTTTGTGGTCGACAATCCCTGGTCGGCGGCTTTCATCTCATGGGTGATGACGCAAGCCAGCCTGAGCGGCTTCCATCGCTCCGCGCGCCATTTGGATTACATCCGCAGCGCCTATAACGACGGCGCCAGCGGCCCGTATCGGTTCACCGACCCTGCAGTGGAAAAACCCGCCCCTGGCGATATGCTCTGCCTGCTGCGTGGACGCACTGTGTCGCTCGGCTATGCCGGCCTCAAGGCCGCGCTTGGCGGTAGCGCACCGATGCCGTGGCAATCGCATTGCGATGTGGTGATAGCTGCCAATGTCGGTGGCGACCGCACGCTGTATTTGATCGGCGGCAATGTGTTCAACACGGTGATGATGCGCAAGATGCCGCTGGATCGCGCTGGCCGCGTGGTGTTGCCGACGCCGCAGTCGGACACTGCTCAGGACCAGAACGAAGACAGCCTGGGCATCGCCAGCGAATGCACGCCAGCGCATGAAGAACTGTGCGATTTCAATCGACGCGACTGGGCTGCCTTGTTGAAGCTGCGTCCTGATGCGGTAATGACCGCGCCACCACCGAGTGAGCCATTGCCGGCGCCTTCCGTTTTGCCCGCAGATCAACCGATGCCGCCGGGTTTTCCGCGTGTTGTGCCGCCGCGTCCCGAAGCGCAACCTGCGCCGACGCAGCAGCCTGGGTAAGAAGGATCAGAGCCCCTCTCCCGCCGGGAGAGGGGTTGGGGTGAGGGTACGAGGCGAAGCCCTCGCGTCGTTCGAACTGCACGAGGCTTCGCTCGTACCCTCATCCGCCCCTGCGGGGCACCTTCTCCCGGAGGGAGAAGGAAAGCATTGCTATCGGACAACAAAAAAGCGGGCCGAAGCCCGCTTTTTCGTCATGCATCACCCAAGTGATGCATTAGCCCGCAGCGATTACTCGGCCGAAGCCGGCACGCCCTCGCCTTCTTCCACTGCCTTGATCGACAGACGGATGCGGCCCTGCTTGTCCACTTCCAGCACCTTGACGCGGACCAGATCGCCTTCCTTCAGCTTGTCGCCGACCTTCTCCACGCGCTCGCTGGAAATCTGCGAGACGTGCACCAGGCCGTCCTTGCCCGGCAGGATGGTGACGAACGCACCGAAGTCCATGATCTTGGCGACCTTGCCTTCGTAGATGCGGCCCGGCTCCACGTCCGAGGTGATCTGCTCGATGCGCGACTTCGCAGCTTGCGCGGCAATCGCATTCACCGAGGCGATGATGATCGTGCCATCGTCCTGGATGTCGATCTGCGTACCGGTTTCCTTGGTGATCGCCTGGATGGTCGAGCCACCCTTGCCGATCACTTCGCGGATCTTGTCCGGGTGGATCTTGATGGTCAGCAGACGCGGCGCGTAGTCGCTCAGCTCCAGACGCGGGGTGGTCAGCGCCTTGGACATCTCGCCCAGGATGTACAGACGGCCAGCCTTGGCCTGCTGCAATGCCTGCTTCATGATCTCTTCGGTGATGCCTTCGATCTTGATGTCCATCTGCAGCGCGGACACGCCTTCGGCAGTACCGGCCACCTTGAAGTCCATGTCGCCCAGGTGATCTTCGTCACCCAGGATGTCGGACAGCACCACGAAGCGGTCGTCTTCCTTCACCAGGCCCATGGCGATACCCGCCACCGGTGCCTTGACCGGCACACCTGCATCCATCAGCGCCAGCGAGCTGCCGCACACCGAAGCCATCGACGAAGAACCGTTGGACTCGGTGATTTCCGAGACGACGCGGATGGTGTACGGGAATTCTTCCAGGCTCGGCATCACCGCGAGCACGCCGCGCTTGGCCAGACGGCCGTGACCGATTTCGCGGCGCTTGGGCGCACCGAAACGACCACACTCGCCCACCGAGTACGGAGGGAAGTTGTAATGGAACAGGAAGTTTTCCTTGTACTCGCCGCTGACCGCATCGATCACCTGGCCGTCGCGGGCGGTGCCCAGCGTGGTGACCACGATCGCCTGCGTCTCGCCGCGGGTGAACAGCGCCGAGCCGTGGGTACGCGGCAGGATGCCGGCCTGCACCGAGATCGGACGCACGGTATCCAGTGCACGGCCGTCGATACGCACCTTGGTCTCCAGGACCGAGTCGCGCATGGTGTGGTATTCCAGCTCGCCGAATTCCTTCGACAGCTCGGCATTGCTCCAACCTTCCGAGGCAACCCGGCCGGCCAGCGACTCGAGCACGTCCTTCTTGATCGCGGAGATCGCGTCGCGACGCTGCAGCTTGTCGCGCACCTGGAAGGCACCGGACAGCTGCGCGCCGACCGCTTCCTTCAGTGCATTGATCAGCGCGGTGTTCTTGGCAGGCGCAACCCAGGTGCTGGGCTTGGTGCCGGCTTCGACGGTCAGCTCGTTGATGACGTTGATGACCTTCTGCAGCTCGCGGTGACCGAAGGTGACCGCGCCCAGCATCACTTCTTCGGACAGCAGCGCCGCTTCCGACTCCACCATCAGCACCGCATTGGCGGTACCGGCAACCACCAGCTCCAGCTGCGAATCCTTCAGCTCAGAGATGGTCGGGTTGAGGATGTACTCACCGTTCTTGTAGCCCACCTTGGCGGCGCCGATCGGGCCGTTGAAGGGGGTACCGGCCAGCGACAGTGCGGCCGATGCGCCGATCAGCGCGGCGATATCGCCGTCGATGTCCGGGTTCATCGACATCACCGTGGCGATGATCTGTACTTCGTTCTTGTAGTCCTCCGGGAACAGCGGACGGATCGGACGGTCGATCAGGCGCGAGATCAGCGTTTCCTTCTCGGTCGCACGTCCTTCGCGCTTGAAGAAGCCGCCCGGGATGCGGCCGCCGGCATAGAACTTCTCCTGGTAATCAACCGTCAGGGGGAAGAAGTCCTGCCCTTCGCGCGCACTTTTCGCGGCGACGGCGGTGACCAGCAGTACGGTGTCGTCGAACTTGACGATGACGGCGCCGCCTGCCTGGCGAGCGATTTCGCCCGTCTCCAGGGTGACGGTGTGCTTGCCGTACTGGAAGGTTTTGGTGATTTTTGCCACGGAGGTTTTTTCCTTAGGTGTTGCTGTCTTCGTTGGACCGTCGTCGACCCATGCCGAGAACGGGCGGCCGGGAGGCTCCGGCCCATGAACTACATCGTGCAAATAACGGAATTCGAACGACCAAAACAAAACCGCGGCGCATCGCTGCACCGCGGTGGTAGGACTCGATTAGCGGCGCAGGCCGAGCTTTTCGATCAGCGACTTGTAACGCTCGCTGTCCTTCTTCTTCAGGTAGTCGAGCAGGCTGCGGCGGCGGTTGACCATCTGCAGCAGACCACGACGGCTGTGGTGATCTTTCTTGTGGGTCTTGAAGTGACCGCTCAGCAGTTCGATGCGGGCGGTCAGCAGAGCGACCTGCACTTCCGGGGAGCCGGTGTCCTGGGCGCTGCGCTTGTTGTCTTCAATCACTTTCTGGGTGTCGACGGACATGTGTTTTCTCGATAGATGCGTGGTCGACAGGAACGTGCATGACGCACCGCCGGACTCGCCGTTTGCTTGGGATGAGCGCGCTTGGCGCTGGAGGTGCCCCGAACGGGGCCGCGAAATTGTAACGTCGTGCGAGCCCGGGGACAAGTTGACTAAAACTTAACAAGCCTGGGCTTCGTTCAGTCCATTGAACAAGCGCTGGGGCGACAATCGCCCTTCCATGTCCACCAGGCCTAGGCCCAAGGGGATTCCGTCAGCCCCGAACACAGCCACCTGGCCAGCCGGAAATGCAGCATCGCGCAAGCGCTGGCCCATGCGGAAACGGGCCGTATGTGCCTGGTCCAGGGTGATCCGCGCAAAATCGGCCAATCCGGCCCGGATCGGCAGCAACAATTCCTGCGCATCGGTGCCGGCGTCCAGCGCCGCAGACAGCGCTTCCAGCGTGATCATCTGCGGGCTGCGGAACGGCTCGACCCAGAGCCGACGCAACGATGCGATATGCGCGCCGCACCCAAGCACCTCGCCCAGATCGCGCGCCAGGCTGCGGATATACGTGCCCGAACCGCAGGTCACACGCAGTTGCAAGCGTGGCGCGGCATATCCGATCAGTTCGATCGCATGCACATCGACTTCGCGCACCGGCGCCTCGATGATCTCGCCGCGGCGTGCCTTGGCGTATAGCGGCTCGCCGCCCTGCTTGAGTGCCGAGTAGATTGGTGCCTGTTGGGCGATACGGCCGATAAATGGCGCCAGCGCCGCACGCAGGGCGTCTTCGCTCAACTCGGGCACCGCACGCTCGCGCAGCGGTTCGCCATCGGCATCGTCGGTATCGGTGGTGACGCCCAGCACGACCTCGGCGTCGTAGGCCTTGGCCGAACCAAGCAACACGCCGGCGATCTTGGTGGCCTCGCCCAGACACAACGGCAACAAGCCGGTGGCCAGCGGATCCAGGCTGCCGGTGTGGCCGCCCTTTTCGGCGCGCAGCAAACGGCGTGCGGACTGCAATGCGGTGTTGGAGCTGACTCCGGCCGGCTTGTCGAGCAACAGGATGCCGTGCAACGGGCGATAGACGATGCGGGGTTTCAAAAGATCAGTGCTCGAATCGGGCGCCATGCGCGCCCGTTGAAATCATAGCCGCGTAGAAAGAGGCGGCCGTCCCAGACAGCGCTCAGCGCTGCTCGGCGTCTTCGTCGCTGGAGGCGGCCTCGGGGCCGATGTCGTCCAGGTCACGCAGCAGGTTGTCGATGCGTTCGCCGCGATCGACCGAATCGTCGTAATGAAAGTGCAGCTCGGGCACGTGGCGCAGCTTCATCGCACGCGCCAACTGCGTGCGCAGCTGACCGGCGATTTCCTTGAGCCCCTTGACCGCTTCGACCGAGCGCTCCTGCTGCAGCGCGGTGACGAACACCTTGGCATGCGCAAGGTCGCGGGTGACTTCGACATCGGACACACTGACCGATGGCAGGCCGTGATCGCGCACGGCCGCGTGCACGATCGTGCCGAGGTCGCGACGCACCTGCGCCGAGACGCGGTCGGTGCGATGGAATGATTTGGTTGGCATGGTCGTGGACCTGGTTGATTCGGAGGGCCAGATGGCACCGAAGCCAAAAACGAACGTGGGCGGCCATGCCGCCCTCGCCTTGCAAAACGTGCTGTCCAAAAATCGGGCGTTACCGACTCCAGCTTGCCGACGCCGGGGCCTGCAGGCCCCGGTCGCCATGACAGCCGCAGCCGTTACAGCGTGCGCGCGACTTCGATACGCTCGAAGCACTCGATCTGATCGCCGGCCTTGACGTCGTTGTAGGCCTTCACGCCGATACCGCACTCGGTACCGTTGCGCACTTCCTCGACGTTTTCCTTGAAGCGACGCAGCGATTCCAGCTCGCCTTCGAACACCACGACGCTGTCGCGGAGCACGCGGATCGGCTTGCTGCGCTTCACCACGCCTTCGATGATCATGCAGCCTGCAACAGCGCCGAACTTGGAGCTGCGGAACACGTCGCGGACCTGCGCGATACCGATGATCTCTTCGCGGATTTCCACGCCGAGCAGACCGGAGGCGACCTGCTTCACCTGATCGATCACGTCATAGATGATCGAGAAGTAACGCAGATCCACGCCATTGGATTCGACGATCTTGCGTGCCGATGCATCCGCACGCACGTTGAAGCCGATCATCGTCGCCTTGGAAGCGGCGGCCGAATTCGCATCGGACTCGGTGATGCCGCCCACGCCGGAGTGGATCACGTTGATGCGGATGTCGTCGTTGGACAACGCCACCAGCGACTGCTTGAGCGCTTCCACAGAACCCTGCACGTCGGCCTTGATCACCAGGTTCAACACCTGCTGACCTTCGCCCTTGCCCATCTGCGCCAGGATGTCTTCCATGCGGTTGGTTGCCGAAGCCACCAGACGCGACTCGCGACGCTTGGTTTCGCGCTGCTGCGCCACGTCCTTGGCCAGACGCTCGTCGTCGACGACCACGAAGTCGTCGCCGGCTTCCGGCACGCCGGACAAGCCGAGCACCTGCACCGGGATCGACGGGCCCGCCGAGGTCGGCTGATGACCGGTCTCGTCGAACAACGCACGCACACGGCCGTACTGGATACCGCAGACCAGGTAATCGCCCTTCTTCAGCGCACCCTGCTGCACCAGCACCGTGGCGACCGGGCCGCGGCCCTTGTCCAGCGACGACTCGATGACGGTACCGCTGGCGCGGCCTTCCGACAGCGCCTTCAGTTCCAGCACTTCGGCCTGCAGCGAGATCGCATCCAGCAGCGTGTCCACGCCGGTACCGAGCTTGGCCGACACTTCGATGAACTGGGTGTCGCCGCCGAAGTCTTCGGCCACCACGTTTTCGGCCAGCAATTCGTTCTTGACCCGCAGCGGATCCGCGCCGGCCTTGTCGATCTTGTTCACCGCCACGATCAACGGAACGCCCGCCGCCCTGGCGTGCGCCACCGCTTCCTTGGTCTGCGGCATCACGCCGTCATCGGCAGCGACGACCAGCACCACGATATCGGTGATCTTGGCGCCACGTGCACGCATCGAGGTAAACGCGGCATGGCCGGGCGTATCCAGGAAGCTGATGACGCCACGCCCGGTTTCGACGTGATACGCACCGATGTGCTGGGTGATGCCACCGGCTTCGCCCGAGGCGATCTTGGTGCGACGGATGTAATCCAGCAGCGAGGTCTTGCCGTGATCGACGTGACCCATGATGGTCACCACCGGCGGACGCTGCACGGCATCGCCTTCGGCACCTTCGGCATGCGCCAGCAGCGCATCCTCGAAGTCGGCATTGTCGGCACGCGTGGCCTTGTGGCCGAGTTCTTCGGTCACCAGCGACGCGGTGTCGTGGTCGATGCTCTGGGTGATGGTCGCCATGACGCCCATCTTGAACAGCGCCTTGACCACATCGCCGCCCTTGAGCGCGAGCTTCTGCGCCAGATCGGCCACAGTGATCGTTTCGCCGATCGCCACTTCACGCACCACCGGTGCGGTCGGACGCTCGAACCCGTGCGGGCCGCTGTTGCCCTGATTGCCGCCCCGCCCGCTGTCGTTGCCGCGGCGCGAAGAAGACGAACCCGGACGACCGGTCGGCTTGCTACGCACATTGGAACGCCGCGCGCGATCAGCAGCGGACAGATGCAACTGCCCGGCAAAGCGCTTGGTCGCATCGTCGTCTTCGACGCCGGCCACCATGACGTGCGAACCGCGCGTCTTGTGCTTGGCCGCATTATTGCGATCGTCCGGACGTGCCGGCGTGGCCGGACGCGACGCGGGCGATGCGCCAGCCGGACGGGCCGGACGCGGTGCAGAAGACGGCGACGACGGCGCACGTGCTGCAGGAGCGGAAGACGGCGTAGGCGCGGCGGCAACCGGCGCCGGCGCACTGGCAGCCGCAGCGGCTTCCTCGGCAGCCTTGCGCTCGGCTTCGATACGGTCCTTCGCGGCCTGCTCTTCATCGCGCTTGCGCTGAATCGCTTCGTCGCGCACGCGGTCGCTTTCTGCAAGCGCCTGCTGCTCGTCGAGATTGCGCTGACGCGATGCGGCGAGCTTGGCTAGGATGTCAGCGCGCTCTTCGTCCGGCGTCATCGGCGCAGCACGGCCGCTGCCTTCATTTTCGGACTTCACGTAGGTGCGCTTCTGCCGCACCTCCACGTTGACCGTGGTTTTGGTGCGGCCGGCGCTGACCGTGACTTCCTGCAGCTTGCGCCGATTGAGCGTGATCTTCTTGGCTGCTTCGGTTGCCGCTTCGGCAGGCGTCTCGGCCTTGCCATGCGTGCGACGCAGGAAGCCAAGCAGTTTCATCTTCTCGGTGCTGGTCACGACCTGGTCGGGACCGCTGAACTTCATTCCGGCCTCGGCCAGTTGAACCAGCAGTTTATCGACCGGCGTATTGACCAGTTCGGCAAGCTTGCGGATGGTGGTTTGCTGCGACATTCGGATCCTATGATCTGGTTGGCGCCCCCTCGCCCAGAGCAAGGGAAGCGCTGATTCTAAGCCCTGATGGGGTCAGGGCGCGGTTCATTGCCGGCTCATTCGCCGCGCTCCAAACGGGCGATCTCCTCGGCGCGGGCCGCCAGGATCAGCGCCGCGGCGCGCTCCTGGGTCAAGCCCTCGATGCCGAAGTCGACGATCTCGTCCGCTGCCAGGTCGGACAAGTCCTCGCTGGTGCGCACGCCGTGCTCGGCCAGAGCAAAGGCCGTTTCCTCGTCCATCCCCTCCAGCGCCAGCAGGTCCTCGGTGGGCTGAGTTCCTTCCAGGCCTTCTTCCTCGGCCAGCGCGGCGTTGAGCAGCGCATCGCGGGCACGGGCACGCAACTCTTCGACGATGTCTTCGTCGAAGCCTTCCACCGCCAGCAACTCGCCGACCGGCACGTAGGCGATTTCTTCGACCGTATTGAAACCTTCGGTCACCAGAATCGCTGCGATTTCTTCGTCCACTTCCAGGCGATCCATGAACAACTGGCGCGCGGAGGTCTGTTCGGCTTCGGACTTGGCGGCCACCTGGTCGGCGGTCATCACGTTGAGCTGCCAACCGGTCAGGCGGCTGGCCAGACGTACGTTCTGGCCGCCCTTGCCGATCGCCTGGGCCAGGCGATCTTCCGCCACGGCCAGGTCCATCGAATGCTTGTCTTCATCGACGATGATCGACTGCACTTCGGCCGGCGCCATCGCATTGATGACGAAGTTTGCCGGATTCTCGTTCCACAACACGATGTCCACGCGCTCGCCATTGAGCTCGTTGGACACCGCCTGCACGCGCGAACCGCGCATACCGATGCACGCGCCGATCGGATCGGTGCGGGTGTCGTGCGCAATCACGGCGATCTTGGCGCGGTCGCCCGGATCGCGTGCGCAGGCCTTGATCTCGACCAGGCCCTGGCCCACTTCCGGCACTTCGAGCTTGAACAGCTCGATCATGAATTCCGGCGCGGCGCGGCTGATGAACAGCTGCGGGCCACGTGGTTCCGAACGCACTTCGGCCAGATAGCCGCGTACGCGGTCGCCCGGACGCAGCACATCGCGCGGAATGCCCTTGTCCTTCGGAATGAAGGCTTCGGCATTGCCGCCCAGATCGACAAAGATATTGCCGCGCTCGGCACGCTTGACCACACCGGTGATCAACTCGCCGACGCGATCCTTCCATGCGTCCACAACCTGCTGACGCTCGGCTTCGCGCACACGCTGCACGATCACCTGCTTGGCAGCCTGCGCGGCGATACGGCCGAAATCCGGGTTTTCGATCTGTTCTTCGATGTAGTCGCCCACATCCACGCCGTCGGCTTCGTCGATGGCATCCATCAGACGCACCTGGCGATCCGGCGACTCCATCACCACATCGTCGGCAACCACTTCCCAACGACGGTAGGTTTCGTAGTTACCGTCCTTGTGATCGATGGTCACGCGCGCCAGCACGTCCTGGTCGGGATAGCGCTTCTTCGCTGCGGAAGCCAACGCGGCCTCGATCGCATCGAAGATCACTTCGCGCGGCACGCCCTTTTCATTGGCCACCGCATCCACTACCAGCAAAAGTTCCTTGCTCATTTAGTCACTCCGCGCGCGGCTTGCCAGCCGCCGACTCGTTGGATGGTTTCTTCTTCTCGTGCCCGGGTTTTTTCGGGCCGGGCTTATTCGGTTTTTGCGGCGCCAGGCCCAAAGCGACCCAATCCGGCAGGATGCGCGCCTTGTCGATGTTGTCGAAGCCGATCTGCACGTCCTTGCCGTCGATGGCAAACACCACGGCGTCGGCCTCCGCCTCGATCCGCAGGATCTTGCCCTGAAAGCGGCGCCGACCAGCCTGCGCCAGCTTCAACACGATCTTTGCGGACTCGCCGACATGACGTGCGAACTGTTCAAGCGTAAACAAGGGACGGTCCACACCCGGCGAAGACACTTCAAGCGTGTAGTTACCGGTGATGGGATCTTCGACGTCGAGCTGGGCGGAGACTTCGCGGCTCACGCGCTCGCAGTCATCGACGTTGATCACACGCTCGGGCTGTTCGGCCAGCGGCACATCGATATACAAGCGCAACGTGGCGCCACCTGGAGCGGGAAGATATTCCACACCCAGCAGTTCCAAGCCCAAGGACTCAACCGTTGGACTCAGCAGATTCGCGATTTCGGTCGCTTTTTCGCTCACAGACTGCCCTGATCAAATGATTGCCAGTAGAACCCCGGCAACCGGCAGCAAACTTTCCGGTTCCGGAAAAAACAAGGGGCCCGATGGGCCCCTTGCGTGAAAAAAGCCCGACCTCTCAGGGTCGGCGCAAAGACGGGAACATGCGTCTTTGCGATCCAAGAACATGAACTGCTGCCCTAAGGCAAACTGCATTAAAGCAGCAATTCAAACTTGGTAGCGGGGGCAGGATTTGAACCTGCGACCTTCGGGTTATGAGCCCGACGAGCTGCCAGACTGCTCCACCCCGCAGCAGAAGCGGAATTATGAAGAACTTGAGCGGCAATTGCAAGCCCTAGTTTTTCATCGATTGAAAACCTTGGAGGTCTTCAACGTCGCGGCAAATGATAACCGCATTGCAACAAAAACGAAACAGCAATCACGACTTTATTTCAGTAACGCGTCAAAGGCGCGCCTGACGCACGCGCCCACAACGGTATGCAGGCACGTAAGTCTTACGCAAGGCCCGCAAATGCGCGCTGGCACCACACCATGATCGGGCTCCAGGCCAGACCGAGTGCCAGCAGTGCGAGTGCGTTGACGCCGAGGACGGTACCAAGCACGCGGTCGTTGTTGGCCGGCAACGGCTCACCCACCGGCTCATCGAAGTACATAACCTTGATGACGCGCAGATAGTAGTACGCACCGATCACCGCGCAGAGCACGCCGACCAACGCCAGCCACAACATATCGCCCTTCACCGCGGCGCCCAACACGGCCAGCTTGGTCCAGAAGCCAAGGAACGGTGGGATACCTGCGAGCGAGGCCATGATGCACAGCACCAGGCCGGCCATCCATGGATTGCGTGCGTTGAGCCCCTTGAAGTCGTCGATGTTCTCGGCTTCAAACCCGTTACGCGACAACGCGATGATGGCGCCGAACGCAGCGGTCGACATGATGGTGTAGCTCACTGCGTAGAACATCGCCGCGGCATAGCCTTCTTCGCCGCCACCGGCCACGCCCATCAACAGGAAGCCGATATGCGAGACGGTCGAATACGCGAGCATACGCTTGAGATTGGTCTGCGCAATCGCCATCAGGTTGCCGATCACCAGCGACAGTGCCGACAGGCCGCCGATCAACAGATGCCACTGCGGCGACAACGGACCCATGCCGACTTCGAGCAGGCGATAGGCCATACCAAAGGCAGCCAACTTGGGCGCGGAACTGATGAACAACGCGATCGGTGCCGGCGCACCCTGATACACGTCGGGCAGCCACATGTGGAACGGGGCAGCGCCAAGTTTGAAGGCCACACCGGCGATCATGAAGATGGTGCCGGTCAGCAGCAGCGTGCGCTCGTTGGAGCCTTCGATCGCGTCGTGGATACCCGCCAGGCTCAAGGTGCCGGTGGCGCCGTAGACCAGCGACATGCCGTACAGCAACAGACCCGACGCCAGCGAACCAAGCACGAAATACTTCATCGCCGCTTCGGTGGCCAGGCCGTTATCGCGATTGGACGCGACCAGGGCGTACGAGCACAGGGCCAGCAGTTCCAGACCCAGATACACCATCAGCAGGCTGCCTGCCGAGGCCAGCAGCATCATGCCCGCGGTGGCGAACAACACCAGTACCGGGATTTCGCCCTGATAGAGATTGCGTTCGCGCAAGTAAGTCCAGCCGTAGACCAGGCTCAACCCACTGACCAGAACGATCACCGTCTTCATGACGTCGGCTGCGGTGTCGCGGACAAACATGCCGTGGAAGGCTTCGCCCTGCCCGCCCGTTCCGGTCGCCAGCAACGCGAACACCACGGCCAGCACGGCTACGGAGAACAGGTGGGTCCAGACCTTGTGCCGCTGGCTCATAAACAGATCGAGCATCAACAGAGCAAAGGCGCCGCCGATCAGCACCAGCTCCGGTGCGAGCGGAGCCAGGTCAGCGGTGGTCAACGGCGCGAGCGTTGGCGTGGTCATCATCAAATCCTGAAAATCGGTACGTACGGCAAGCAGTTACAGCTTGGTCGCGGCAATCTGGGTAGCCAGCTTGGCGATCGATGGTTCCATCAGATCGGTCAGCGGCTTCGGATACAGGCCCAGGGCCAGCACGCCAGCGGCGAACACCCCCAGCACGAATGCCTCACGGCCATTGATGTCCTTCAGCTCGGCCACGTGTGCGTTGGCCACTTCACCGAAGAACACGCGCTTGTAGAGCCACAACGTGTAAGCCGCAGTGATCACCAAGGTGGTGGCCGCGCCGAAGGCGATCAACGGGTGCTTCTGGAAGCTGGCCAGGATCACCATGAACTCGCCCACGAAACCGCTGGTACCCGGCAGGCCGGCATTGGCCATGAAGAACAGCATGGCGAAGGTGGCAAACCACGGCATCACGTTGACCACGCCGCCGTAATCGGCGATGCGGCGGGTATGCATGCGGTCGTACAGCACGCCGATGCAGGAGAACATCGCACCGGACACGAAACCATGCGAAATCATCTGCACCATCGCACCCTGCAGGCCCAGACGTGCGGCATCGGTGCTGCCGTAGTCGCGCACCAGGGTGAAGGCGATAAAGGTGCCGAGAGTGACGAAGCCCATGTGCGCGATGGACGAATACGCCACCAGCTTCTTCATGTCGTCCTGCACCAACGCCACCAGGCCGACGTAGATCACCGCGATCAGCGACAGCGTGATCACCAACCAGGCGAACTCATGGCTGGCGTCCGGCACGATCGGCAGGTTGAAGCGCAGGAAGCCGTAGCCACCGATCTTCAACGCGATCGCGGCCAGGATCACCGAACCGGCGGTCGGTGCCTCAACGTGCGCGTCGGGCAGCCAGGTATGCACCGGGAACATCGGCACCTTGACCGCGAAGGCGATCAGGAACGCGAAGAAGATCCAGGTCTGCTCCTTGGCGGTCAGCTGCAGCGCGTACAAGTCGGCAAGCTGGAAGCTGCCGCCCTTCAGATACAGGTAGACCAGGCCCACCAGCATCAGCACCGAGCCGAGGAAGGTGTACAGGAAGAACTTCATCGCCGCATAGATACGCCGCGGGCCGCCCCAGACACCGATGATCAGGAACATCGGGATCAGCATGGCTTCGAAGAAGACGTAGAACAGCATCGCGTCGGTGGCAGCGAAGATGCCAAGCGTGACGCCTTCCAGGATCAGGAACGCCGCAACGTACTGATTGACGCGCTTGTCGATCGAGCGCCAGGCGCCGATCAGGGCCAGCACCGTCACCAGTGTGGTCAGCACGATCAACGCGACCGCGATGCCGTCCACGCCCAGGTTGTAGCCAATGTTGTAGGCAGGGATCCAGGCATGCAGTTCGACGAATTGCAAGGCGTCATTGGCGGTGTCGTAGCCCAGCAGCGGCAGACTCAACACAAAGGTCGCCACCGCCACCGCCAGCGATGCCCAGCGGGCAGTCTCGGCGTTGCGCAACGCAAGGATCAGGGCGCCACCGATAATCGGCAGCCAGATCAAGATAGACAGTAAAGGCCAGTTCGACACGTTTTCTTATTCCGTACAGGTCAACGCCAGAAATGCATCAGTACCGCCAACAAGGCGATCAAACCGATGATCATTGCGAAGGCGTAGTGATAGAGGAAACCGGATTGCGTGCGACGCAGCAGATTTGCAGCCAGGTCGATCAGTCGGGCAGAACCATTGACGACGACACCGTCGACCACATGGGTATCGATGGCACGTGACGCCTTGCCAAGGACCACGCCGCCACCGGCGAAGCCATTGATCCAGAGCTTGTCGAAACCGTACTTGTTTTCCAGCAGCCACACGACCGGCGCGAACGCCTTGCGCGACTTGGTGGCCAGCTCCGGCTTCCAGAGATAGAACAGAGCAGCCAGCAACAGGCCAGCGACAGTCAGGAAGAACGGCGCCGCCATCATGCCGTGCAGCGCGAAGGCCACCGGACCATGGAACTCTTCGGCCAGTGCACCGACGGTGTCGCGTGCCGGATCGTAGAAATCGACAATGCCGGTGAAGAACGAGACCGCCTGCCCCTTGATGGCATGCGCCGCGTGGTGACCTTGCCAATCGGTGCCGAACAACATCGGGCCGATGGTGAAGAAGCCGATCGCCACCGAAGGGATCGCCAGCAGGATCAGCGGCAGCGTCACCACCCACTTGGATTCGTGCGGCTCATGGGCACCGTGATGGCCATGACCGTGGTCATCGTGCCCATGCGTATCGTGTGCATGGGCGTCGTGCGCATGACTATCGTGCGCGTGGACCTGTGCTTCGGCGTCGGTGTGTGCGCTGTCGTGGTGTCCATGGGCATCGTGCGCATGGGCGTCGCGGAAGCGCTCCTTGCCGTGGAAGGTCAGGAACAGCAGACGGAAGCTGTAGAAGCTGGTGACCAGCACGCCGCCGAGCACCGCCCAGTAGCCATAGGTCGCGATCCAGCTATGCGACTCGTGGGCATGATGCGCAGCTGCCTCGATGATGGTGTCCTTCGAGTAAAAGCCGGAGAAGAACGGCGTACCGACCAGTGCCAACGTACCGATCACGCTGGTCCAGTAGGTCACCTTCATGTACTTGCGCAGGCCGCCCATCTTGCGCATGTCCTGCTCGTGGTGCATGCCGATGATGACCGAGCCGGCCGCCAGGAACAGCAGCGCCTTGAAGAAAGCATGCGTCATCAGATGGAACACGGCCGCCGAGTAGGCAGACACGCCCAGCGCCACGGTCATGTAGCCCAGCTGCGACAGCGTGGAATACGCAACCACGCGCTTGATGTCGTTCTGCACGATGCCGATCAGGCCGGTGAAGAAGGCCGTGGTCGCACCGATGAACAGGATGAAGTTGAGTGCGGTTTCCGACAGCTCAAACAGCGGCGACATGCGCGCGACCATGAAGATGCCGGCGGTCACCATCGTCGCGGCATGGATCAGTGCCGAAATCGGCGTCGGTCCTTCCATCGAGTCCGGCAGCCACACATGCAGCGGCACCTGCGCCGACTTGCCCATCGCACCGATGAACAGGCAGATGCAGATCAGCGTCATCACGCTCCACTCGTGGCCTGCGAACAGCTGCACCTTGGCACCGGCCATGGTGGTCGCGTTGGCGAACACGGTGGAGTAATCCAGCGAACCGAACCACAGCAGCACACCGGCAATGCCGAGAATGAAGCCGAAGTCGCCGACGCGATTGACCAGGAACGCCTTCATGTTGGCAAACACCGCAGTCGGGCGCTTGAACCAGAAGCCGATCAGCAGATACGACACCAGGCCCACCGCTTCCCAGCCGAAGAACAGCTGCAGGAAGTTGTTGCTCATCACCAGCGTCAGCATGGAGAAGGTGAACAACGAGATGTAGCTGAAGAAGCGCTGGTAACCCGGGTCTTCTTCCATGTAGCCGATGGTGTAGATGTGCACCAGCAGCGACACGAAGGTCACCACCACCATCATCATCGCGGTCAGGCGGTCGACCATGAAGCCGACATGCGCCGAGTAGTTACCGACGTCGAAGAAGGTATACAGGTTCTGGTTGAACGGGCTGGCGCCCTGCTCCACTAATTGGTACAGCGTCAGGCACGACAGCACGCAGCTGACCGCCACGCCCAGGATCGTGACGTATTGCGCGCCTTTGCGCCCTACCTGGCGACCGAACAGGCCGGCGATGATGCTGCCGACCAGCGGTGCAAGCACCACTGCGATCAACAGACTCTTGGAGAGAGTGATTTCCATCTACAGGTCAGCCCTTCAACGTATCGACTTCGGCCACATTGATCGTGCGGCGCGTGCGGAACAGAGTCACCAGAATCGCAAGGCCGATCGCAGCCTCCGCAGCGGCAACGGTCAGGATGAAGAACACGAACAACTGGCCTGCGGGATCGCCGAGCTCGCGCGAGAACGCAATGAAGTTGACGTTGACCGACAACAGCATCAACTCGATCGACATCAGCAACACGATGACGTTCTTGCGATTGAGGAAGATGCCGGCCAGCGAGATGCAGAACAGCACCGCGCCCAGTCCAAGCAGGTGGCCCAAGGTAATCAAGACTTCGCCTCCTGTCCGTCAGCCGCATCCAGCTTCGGCGCGACCTGTACCGGCTTTTCAACCGCCATTTTGACCATGCGCAGGCGATCACCAGCCTTCACCCGCGATTGATCACCCGCGTTTTGCAGCTTGATGCCGGTGCGCTTGCGCAAGGTCAGCATCACTGCAGCTACCACGGCCACGGTCAGGATCACTGCGGCAAATTCGAATGGCAGCAAGAACTCGGTGTACAGGCTCTTGGCCAACCAGGTCAGGTTCGACACGTCGGCAGCCTGCGCAGCAGCATTGTCGGCCGGGAACGGCGTGGCGCTACGTGCCTTGACGCCGATCAGGGTGACCATCTGCGCGAACATGGCGACCGCCACGATGACGCCGACCGGCATGTACTTGACCCAACCCTCGCGCAGGCGGCTGGTGTCGATGTCCAGCATCATCACCACGAACAGGAACAGCACCATCACCGCACCGACGTAGACCAGCACCAGCGTCACGCCAAGGAACTCGGCGCCGACCAGCAACCAGATGCACGCCATCGAGAAGAAGGTGAGGATCAGGCACAACACGGCGTACACCGGATTGCGCACGCTGATCACCGCACCCGCAGAGACAACCGCGACGGCGGAGAACGCGTAGAAAGCAATTTTGACCCAGTCCATCATGACCTCAACGGAAGGCGGCATCGGCAGCGCGACGCTCGGCGATCTCGGTCTCGAACCGGTCTCCGATCGCCAGCAGCTGCGGCTTGTTAAGAATATTTTCGCCGCGCTTCTCGAAGTGATACTCGAGCAGGTGCGTCTCGACGATCGAATCCACCGGACAGCTTTCTTCGCAGAAGCCGCAGAAGATGCACTTGAACAGATCGATGTCGTAGCGGGTGGTACGACGCGAACCGTCCTCGCGCTTGGCCGAGTCGATGGTGATCGCCAGCGCCGGGCACACCGCTTCGCACAGCTTGCAGGCGATGCAACGCTCTTCGCCGTTGGGATAACGGCGTAGCGCATGCACGCCACGGAAGCGCGGCGACTGCGGGAACTTCTCCATCGGATACAGCACGGTGTACTTGGGCTTGAACGTGTATTTCAACGTCAGCCACAAGCCTCCGAGCAGTTCGAGCAGCAGCAAGCTTTTGAAGTAATGGGTGATCTTGTTCATCAATTACACGCCCTTCTGGATCACGCCGTAAAACACCATCAACGCCGTTACTGCGATCCACACGATCGTCAGCGGAATGAACACCTTCCAGCCAAGACGCATGATCTGGTCATAGCGGTAGCGCGGGAAGCTGGCACGGAACCAGATGTAAGCGCTGGCGAAGAAAAACACCTTCATCAACAGCCACGGCCAACCGCCCTTCCACAGCCAATCGATCCACGGCGAGATATCCGGATTGCCCCAGGCCTGCGGCCATGGGCTCAACCAACCGCCAAGGAAGAAGATCGAGATCAGGAAGCTGACCAGGATCATGTTGGCGTATTCGGCCAGGAAGAACAGCGCGAACGCACCGCCTGAATACTCCACCATGTGGCCGGCAACGATTTCCGATTCGCCTTCCACCACGTCGAACGGCGCGCGATTGGTTTCGGCGACGCCGGACACCCAGTACACGATGAACAACGGGAACAGCGGGATCAGGAACCAATCGCCTACGCCCGAGCTCCCGCCCTGCGCAAACACGATCTGACTCAGGTTGACGCTGCCCGACGCGATCATCACGCCGACCAGCGCAAAGCCCATCGCGATTTCGTAGCTGACTACCTGCGCGGCCGAGCGCATCGCACCCAGAAACGCGTATTTGGAGTTGGAGGCCCAGCCGGCCAGGATGATGCCGTACACGCCCAGCGAGGTCATCGCGAGCAGATACAGCAAGCCGACGTTAGCGTTGGACAGCACCAGCTGCGCATCGAACGGCACCACCGACCAGGCCGCGAAGGCCGGCGCCAGCGTTAGCAGCGGCGCGATGATGAACATCGCCTTGTGCGCGCTGCTCGGCTGCACGATCTCCTTGAACAGGAGTTTGAACACGTCGGCAAAGGCCTGAAAGATGCCCATGCCCACGTACATCGGCCCGTGGCGTACGTGCATCCAACCGATCAGCTTGCGCTCCCAGACCACAAAGAACGCCACTGCCACGATTACCGGCACCGCGATCAGCAGGATCTTCAGCACGGTCCACAACACCACGCCGCCATCGCCCAGTCCGACGAACCACTGGTGCAAGGGATTGACCAGATTCAACAGCAATTCGTTCATGCAGCCACCACCGTTACCCGACCGGCACCAAGCGGCGCGGTCGCGCCATGGCCGGATTCGATCCACACCGTCCCCGGTGCGACGCGCTTGTCCAGCACCACCGGCAGCGTTGCCTTACCGGCATCGGTGCCGACTTTGACCATCTGACCTGCGCCAATCTGCAACTGCGCTGCCTGCTCTGGATGCATCGCTACACACGGCGCGATGTTGAGCGGATGCGATTGCAGTGCAGCGGCACGGCGTACCACTGCGTCGGTGCGATAGATCGCAGCGGTCGCGGCCACTTCCAGCCCCTCGCTCGCAGCCACTGGCTGTGCGGAGGTTGCAGGCGTCACGCTGCGGTTCTGCAGGCCGGCACGCAGGCCGACCAGATCGATGAATTCGAAACCGGCCAGACCCAGCTCACCACCAAGTGCGCGCAACACGCGCCAACCTTCGCGCGCTTCCACCGGCAAGCGGCCGGCAGCACGTGCAGTCTGCACGCGACCATCGAGATTGGTCAGCGAGGCATCGATTTCCGGCAATGCGCCGATCGGCAGAATCACATCGGCCACATCGCGCGTGGAAGCACAGGCGAACTGGCTGAAGGCAACGACCTTGGCACCAGCAAGCGCGCTTCGAGCAGCGGCGGCGTCGGCAAAATCCAGACCCGGCTCGATGCCATACAGCACATACGCCTGACGCGGCTGCGTCAACATGCCGGTGACATCGCGTGCGCTCGGCAGTACACCTTGCGAGACCAAACCGACAGCATTGGCTCCCTGCGGAATACGGCACAGCGAAGCGCCGGTTGCAGTAGCGAAGTCACGTGCAGCAGCACGCAATGCCGCAGCCTGCGGATGATTTTCGGCCAATGCGCCGACCACAATCACGGCACGCGTGGCGCCCTTGACCGCATCGCGCAATGCCGTATCGTCCAGCGCGCCAGCCAGCTGCGACGGCGCGACCACGGTGCGGCTCGCCTGGGTAAAGGCAAAATCGAAATCGACCGGGTTGACCGAATGGATCTTGGTCCCGTTCTGGATGTTGGCCTTGCGCAGACGCGCATGCAGCAGCGGCAGTTCGTGACGCACGTTGGTGCCGAACAGCACCACCACATCGGCCTGCTCGATCTCGGCCAACGGCGTGGCAAACGCTTCGGCCACCGCAGCATCGGAGAAATCGCGGTTGAGCAGACGGTGATCCAGATTGCCGCTGCCCAGTCCTTCGGCCAGACGTGCGAGCAGCGCGCCTTCCTCGTTGGAGGTGGACGGATGCACCAGTACGCCGAGCTGATCTCCAGCGTTGTCACGCAGGATTTGCGTGGCGGCAGCCAGCCCTTCGGCCCAGCTCACCTCACTCCACTCGCCATTGACCTTCTTCAGCGGCTTGACCGCACGGTCTTCCGAATACAGGCCCTGATGCGAATAACGATCGCGATCGGACAGCCAGCACTCGTTGACCGCCTCGTTCTCGCGCGGCACGGTGCGCAGCACCTCGCCGCGACGCACGTGCAGGAACAGGTTCGAGCCCATCGCATCGTGATAGCCGAGCGATTCGCGCGCCATCAGCTCCCACGGGCGGGCACGGAACTGGAATACCTTGTTGGTCAGCGCGCCGACCGGGCAGACGTCAATGACGTTGCCGGAAATTTCGGTGGTCAGCGGCTTGCCGTCGTAGGTGCCGATCTGCAAGTTTTCACCGCGATACATGCCACCCAACTCGTAGGTGCCGGCGATGTCCGCAGTGAAGCGCACGCAACGGGTGCACTGGATGCAGCGGGTCATTTCGGTGGCGACCAGCGGACCGATGTCCTCGTCGGGCACCACGCGCTTGCGCTCGTTGAAGCGGCTGACCGAACGGCCATAACCGAGCGAAACGTCCTGCAACTCGCACTCGCCGCCCTGATCGCAGATCGGACAGTCCAGCGGGTGATTGATCAGCAAGAATTCCATCACGCTGCGCTGGTACTTCAGCGCCTTTTCGCTACGCGTGGTGACCTTCATGCCGTCCATCACCGGCGTGGCGCAGGCAGGCGACGGCTTCGGGGATTTTTCGACGTCCACCAGGCACATGCGGCAGTTGGCCGCGATCGGCAGCTTCTCGTGGTAGCAGAAGCGCGGGATCGGGATGCCGGCCTTGTCGGCCGCCTGGATGATCATCGAACCCTTCGGCACCACCAGGGACTGCCCGTCGATTTCGACGGTGACATGGTCCGGTGGCACGTTCGGGTTCACTGGTTGGGCGCTCATGCGGCCACTCCGACGTGCGTGTCGACGATCGAACGACCGTTGACGATGTAGTACTCGAACTCGTCCCAGAACTGGCGCAGGAAGCCTTGAATCGGCCACGCCGCGGCTTCGCCGAACGCACAGATGGTGTGCCCTTCGATCTGGCCGGCAACGGTGCGCAACTGGTGCAGGTCTTCCATCGTGGCCTTGCCGGCGACGATGCGCTCGAGCACGCGGTGCATCCAGCCGGTTCCTTCACGGCACGGGGTGCACTGACCGCAGGATTCCTTGTGGAAGAACTGCGAGATGCGGCAGGCAAAACGCACGCAGCAGACGCTGTCATCCAACACCACGATCGCGCCCGAACCCAGACCGGTCCCCAATGCACGCAAGGTGTCGTAATCCATCTGCAGGCCGGCGACCTGGTCGGCCTTCAGCACCGGCATCGACACACCGCCAGGCACCACGCCCTTGAGGGTGCGGCCCGGACGCAGGCCACCGGCCATTTCCAGCAGTTCGTCGAAGGTGGTACCGAGCGGCACTTCGAAATTGCCGCCCTTCTGCACGCAGCCGGACACCGAGAAGATCTTCGGGCCGCCGTTCTTGGTCTTGCTCAACCCCAGAAACCACTCCGGGCCGTTGCGAATGATCGCTGGTACCGACGCGTAGGTCTCGGTGTTGTTGATGGTGGTCGGCTTGCCGTACAGGCCGAAGTTCGCCGGGAACGGCGGCTTGTAACGCGGCTGGCCCTTCTTGCCTTCCAGCGATTCCATCAGCGCGGTTTCTTCGCCGCAGATGTAGGCGCCGGCACCCAACGCACCGTAGATGTCGATATCCACGCCGCTGCCGAGAATGTTCTTGCCCAGCCAGCCATTGGCATACGCATCGGCCAGCGCCAGCTCGAAGTTTTCGAACGGCTCGTGATGGAACTCGCCACGCAGGTAGTTGTAGCCCACGGTCGAACCGGTGGCATAGCAGGCGATCGCCATGCCTTCCACCACCGAATGCGGGTTGTAACGCAGGATGTCGCGGTCCTTGCAGGTGCCCGGCTCGGATTCGTCCGAGTTGCACAGGATGTACTTCTGCATCGTACCCTTGGGCATGAACGACCACTTCAAGCCGGTCGGGAAGCCCGCGCCGCCACGGCCGCGTAGGTTCGATGCCTTGACCATTTCGATGACGTCGGCCGGCGCGATCTTCTCTTCGAGGATCTTGCGCAGTGCGGCATAGCCACCGGTCTTGAGATAGCTCTCGTAGGACCACGGGGTGTCGTAGTGCAGGGTCGTGTAGACGACCTGATGCGGCAACGGCGCCGGACCGACCGGGCCTGAGGGTGCGTGATGATGTGCCATGTCTTACTCCAGCCCGTCCAGCAGCGCGTCGACCTTCTCTTTCGTCAGGTGCTCGTGGTAATGGCCGTTGATGACCATCATCGGCGCTGCAGAGCAGGCCGCCAGGCATTCTTCTTCGCGCTTGAGGTAGACCCGGCCATCGGCCGTCGACTGCCCCAGCTTGCAACCCAGCTTCTTCTCGGCGTGTGCCAGCAGATCCTCGGCGCCGTTGAGCCAGCAACTGATGTTGGTGCAGAACGCCACGTTGTGGCGGCCGACCTTTTCAGTCTCGAACATCGAGTAGAAGCTGGCGACCTCGTAGGCCCACACCGGCGGCAGTTCCAGATACTTGGCCACGCCGACGATCAACTCATCGGTGAGCCAGCCCTGGTTCTGTTCCTGCGCAGCATGCAGGCCCTGCAGCACCGCCGAACGCTTGCGGTCTGGCGGAAACTTGCTCAGCCAATGATCGATGTGCGCGCGCGTCTTCTCGCTCAGCACTACCTGCGGATCGACGTCGCGCGCCGCTTCGAAATTACCCGTCGCCTTCATCGGTCAACCTCACCGAAAACCAAATCGTAAGTACCGATCATCGCCACGACGTCGGCCAGCAAATAGCCACGCACCACCGCGTCCATCGAGGACAGATGCGCAAAGCCCGGCGCACGCAGATGCAGGCGGAACGGCTTGTTGGCGCCATCGGACATCAGGTAGCAGCCGAACTCGCCCTTGGGTGCTTCGACGGCGCAATACGTCTCGCCGGCCGGCACGCAATAGCCTTCACTGAACAGCTTGAAGTGATGGATCAGCGCTTCCATGTCGTCCTTCATGCCTTCGCGGCTTGGCGGAGCGACCTTGAAATTGGTGACCATCACCGGGCCTGGATTGGCCTTCAGCCAGGTCACGCACTGCTTGATGATGCGGTTGGATTCACGCATCTCGGCAACACGGACCAGATAGCGGTCGTAGCAGTCGCCGTTGGTGCCGACCGGGATATCGAAATCCACCGCGTCGTACTTGGCATACGGCTGCTTCTTGCGCAGATCCCACTCGATACCGGAGCCACGCAGCATCGGGCCGGTCATGCCCCAGGCACGGGCCAGATCCGGGCTGATGATGCCGACATCGACGGTGCGCTGCTTCCAGATACGGTTATCGGTCAGCAGCGTTTCGTACTCGTCAACGCGCGACGGGAAGGTATTGGTGAAGTCCTCGAGGAAATCCAGCATCGAGCCTTCGCGCGCGGCGTTGAGCTTCTTCAGCGCCCCGCCCTTGTGCCAACGCGATTCCTTGTACTTGGGCATGCGATCGGGCAGATCGCGATACACGCCACCGGGGCGATAGTAGGCAGCGTGCATGCGCGCGCCACTGACCGCCTCGTAAACGTCCATCAACTCTTCGCGCTCCCGGAACGCATACAGCATCACCGCCATCGCACCCAGGTCGAGCGCGTTGGAGCCCAGCCACATCAGGTGGTTCTTGATGCGGGTGATCTCATCGAACATCGTGCGAATGTACTGCGCACGCTCGGGCACTTCGATTCCCATCAGGGACTCGATCGCGCGCACGTAAGCATGCTCGTTGCACATCATCGACACGTAATCCAGGCGATCCATGTACGGAACCGACTGGTTGAACGGCTTGGACTCGGCCAGCTTCTCGGTGCCACGGTGCAGCAGGCCGATATGCGGATCGGCACGCACCACGGTTTCGCCGTCCATTTCCAGGATCAAGCGCAACACGCCGTGCGCCGCAGGATGCTGCGGGCCGAAGTTCATCGTGTAATTGCGGATTTCCTGCTTGCTTTCGACAGGATTGCTAGCGAAGGCGGCAGTCGCCTGGTGGAACTCACTCACTTGGCAGTCTCCGACTTGCCCACTTCACCAGCGGCAGTCTCATAACGGGCATCGTCGCGAATCACGCGCGGCACACCGACGCGTGGCTCGACCGAGGTGACCGGCTCGTACACCACGCGCTTTTTTTCTTCGTCGTAACGTACTTCGACGTTGCCGATCAGCGGGAAATCCTTGCGGAACGGATGGCCGACGAATCCGTAGTCGGTCAGGATGCGACGCAGATCCGGGTGACCGTCGAACACGATGCCGAACAGGTCGAACGCTTCGCGCTCGAACCAGTTCACGCCCGGCCAGATATCGGTCAGCGAGGCCACCACCGGCACCTGCTCGTCCGGGGCGTAGCAACGCACGCGCAGACGCTGATTGTGCTGATAGGAAATCAGCTGGGCGACGACCGCAAAACGCTGCTTGGGCATGTGCTGCGGGTGGGCGCCATCGGAGCTTTCCTGGCTGGGAAATTCACCCCAGGCGAAACGACCGACCGCCTTGCCTTCGACACCACGACTGAAACCCTGCGACGACACGTCCGCAGTATCCCACTCGTCGCTGCCATAGCCCAGGTGATCGACGCCGCACAGGTCGCTCAACTGCTCGAAACCGAGCTCGTCGCGCAAGGCCAGACAAGTGGCGTGCCAATCGGCCGCAGCGACTTCCAGCGTCACTTCGCCGCGCGGCAAGGCCACGGCAATCTGCGCACCGGCGAAACGTGCCGCAAGTCGGTCAGTGAAGGAGGATGCTTGCTCTGCCATGGGGGCTTGGCTGCTCTCGGTAGAAGAAGACGGGTATCAGCGCGCGATCGTCTGGGTACGCCAGATCTTCTTCTGCAGCTGCAAGATGCCGTAGACCAGCGCCTCGGCGGTCGGCGGGCAGCCCGGGACATAGATGTCCACCGGCACGATGCGGTCGCAACCGCGCACCACCGAATACGAATAGTGATAGTAGCCGCCGCCGTTGGCGCAGCTGCCCATCGAGATGACCCACTTGGGATCCGGCATCTGGTCGTAGACCTTGCGCAGCGCCGGCGCCATCTTGTTGACCAGCGTGCCGGCCACGATCATTACGTCGGACTGGCGTGGCGACGGGCGAAACACCACGCCGTAACGGTCCAGGTCCAGGCGCGCCGCACCGGCGTGCATCATCTCGACTGCGCAGCAGGCCAGACCGAAGGTCATCGGCCACATCGAACCGGTACGCGCCCAATTCAACAGCGCGTCGACGCTGGTGGTCACGTAGCCCTTTTCGAGCAGCGGGTTCTCGCCTTCCGGGCGCAGGATGTCGTCCAACCGACCTTCCGGCATCGGATTGGTCATCAGACGATCGAGGGTCTGAATCACTCCCATTCCAACGCTCCCTTCTTCCAGACGTAGATAAAACCGAGGAACAACATGCCGACGAACAGCCCCATGGTGACCAACGAACGTGCGCCGATCTCCATGAACACCTGCGTCCACGGCACGATGAAGATGATTTCCAGATCGAACACGATGAACTGGATCGCGATCAGGTAGTAGCGCACGTCGAACTTCATGCGCGCGTCTTCGAATGCCTCGAAGCCACACTCGTACGGCGAGAGCTTGCGTGCATCGGGGCTACGCGGACCGAGGAACCGGCCGATCAACATCAATGTGATGCCGATACCGGTGGCGACGATCAGAAACAGCAGACTCGGCAAATATTCGGCCAGCACAGCGATTCTCTCTTGCCTTTGCCCGCACGCGCCGCGTGCCGGCATGGGGTATAAGCAGGACCCGCGCGTGGCACCGCCACGATGCGCAGGAACTGCAGCCAAACAATGGTGCCCAAGAGGGGACTCGAACCCCTACGACCTAAATCGCTACCACCTCAAGGTAGTGCGTCTACCAATTCCGCCACCTGGGCATACGTTGCGCCGCTGGGCATCCCAGTGCGCAGCGTATTGTAACCGGCTTCAGCGTTTTTGTGCTGGTTCTGAAGCGTTTTCTTCGCGTGCCGCAGGCGCTTGTTGCGCTGGTGCGGACTGCGCTGGCGCTGCGGCCGGAACAGCGGCAGGCGATGGCTGCGACGGAGCGGTGGGCACTGCGCCCGCGGCTGGTGCCTGCGGCAACGACTGAGTCAGCTCGCCGGCGGCGGCCGGTGCCGGGGTGGCCGACTGCGACATCACGCCAAGATTCTGATCGGTGGGACGCGCGCCATGGGTGGCATACCACGCCATGAACAGGCTGATGCTGAAAAACACCACCGCCAGCCATTTGGTCGACTTGGACAGGAAGTTCGACGCACCCTGCGAACCAAACACGGTGCCCGAGGCACCAGCACCGAAACCGGAGCCCGCTGCCGCACCCGCGCCACGCTGCATCAGGATCAGCGCAATCATCGCCAGCGCGACCAGCACGTAGACCACATTGAGGATCAACATCAGCATTTCGAAATCCGTCCCCGGACAAAACTTAATGGGTTAACAAGCGGCCGCCGCGCGTGCGATGGCCAGGAAATCTTCGGCGACCAGTGATGCGCCTCCGACCAGCCCGCCGTCGACATCGGGCTGTGCGAACAGCTCGTTGGCGTTGTCGGGCTTGACACTGCCCCCGTACACGATGGGCAGCGAATCGGCAATTCTAGCATCCGCCTTTGCGACTTCGCCACGCAGGAAGGCGTGCACGGCCTGGGCCTGCTCCGGGCTGGCGGTGCGGCCGGTGCCAATGGCCCAGATCGGTTCATAAGCGAGCACGGCGCGGGCGAAGCCTTCGCTGCCCACCAACGCCAGCACCGGTTCGAGCTGAGCGCGCAGCACCGCTTCGGTCTGGCCCGCTTCACGCTGTTCCAGCGACTCGCCAACGCACAACACCGGCGTCAGCCCGGCGTGGATGGCAGCGGCGAATTTGCGCGCCACCAGCTCGCTGCTCTCTTGATGGTACTGGCGACGTTCGGAGTGGCCGACCAGCCCATACTCGGCGCCGACATCGACCAGCATCGTGGCCGAGACCTCGCCGGTGTAGGCACCCTTTTCGTTACTGCTGACGTCCTGCGCACCGAAGCACAGGTGATGCTCCTCGAAATCCTCTATCAGATCGCCGAGGTAAGGCAGTGGCGGCAGGATGACGACATCGACACCCTCCAGGGGCATGTGCGCGGCGATCTGGGCCACCAGTTCGGTGGCGAAGGCGCGGCTGCCATGCAGCTTCCAATTTCCGGCAACGAGTTTTCGACGCATCAGGCGCAGGTTCCTGAGTGGAAGACAGGCGACAGAATAGCCCATGCCCTGTCGGCAGCCGGCACACTTCTGTCCATTGCCTGTCCCATCCCCTCTTCAGCAGGAACCTGCCATGTCTGTTTCGCCTGTCTTCGCGCTGGTCACCGGCGCCTCCAGCGGCATCGGCCGCGAGATTGCCCGCGCCTACGCCAGGCGCGGCGTGCCGTTGATCCTGACTGCACGCCGGGTGGACAGGCTGGAGGCACTGGCCGCCGAGTTGAGCGCGTTGGTACAGGTCCACGTGTTGCCGGCCGATCTGGCCGACCCCGCAGCGGTAGAGGCGCTGGTTGCGCAGATCCAGCGCAATGGCTGGACGGTAGGCACCTTGATCAACAACGCCGGCTACGGCGTGCCGGGCCGCTATCTGCACAACGACTGGGCCACGCATGCGCGTTTTCTGCAGGTGATGGTGGCCGCGGTGTGCGAGCTGACCTGGCGGCTGTTGCCGATGATCCGCGCCAGTGGCCAGGGTCGCATTCTCAACGTGGCCTCGTTTGCGGCGCTGACGCCGAGCGCCGACGGGCAAACGCTATACGCGGCGAGCAAGAGCTTCCTGCTGCGCTTCAGCGAATCGCTGGCGCTGGAGAACGCCGATTGCGCGGTGAAGGTCTGCGCGCTGTGCCCGGGCTTTGCGTGGTCGGAATTTCACGACATCACCGGCACACGCGAGGCGATGTCCACCCTGCCCCGCTGGGCGTGGCTGCAGGCCGATGCCGTGGCCGAATACGGCATCGAAGCACTGGAGCGCGGACAGGTACTGGCAGTGCCGGGCTGGCGCTATCGCCTGGCCAATGCCGGGTTACGATTGCTGCCGCACGCGCTTGCATTGCGCCTGATGGCGCGCGGATCGCATCGGGTGCGCCCGCTGGATTGAGGCGACTGGGCGGTGGATCAGCGTAGGTGCGTACGGCTCTGCACGACTGCATGACCATGCCCAAACGGGATGTCAGTGATTGACGATGTCGCCGTGCATTGCCGCCAGTCGTGCGAGCAAGCGATTCTGCGTGCGGCGCGGAATCTTGCGCTGATCCATCGCCCAGTTCAGATCCTCGACCAAGGCATTGAAGTCGCCTTCGCGAATGACCAGATGCGCATGCGCCTGTTTCATCGACTTGGCGGTATCCGGGCATGGCCCATCGCTGACGTGGCAGAACTTTTGCACCAGACGCTCGTTGAGCATGACGATGTTGACGCGCGCGAATTTATCCACGATGCGTTGATCGTCGGCAATGCGCGAGAGCATGGTTTCCACCAGCGCTTCGATCCCGGCTTGCCCGCCGAGTTCGTCGTAGAGCGTCTGGCGCGGTTGCGTGGTGGCGCAGGCGCTCACCAGGCCGAGCACGCAAAGCAGGCAGCAGCGCAGCCATCGGTTCATCAGAACGCCACCTGCAAGGAAAGATAGGGACCACGCTGATCGGTAAGCGTGGCGATGTCGCCAAGGTCTGCCCAGGCCGCGGTGAACGACACATGCTTGCTGGGAAACCAGGCGACGAATGCGTCTGCCCAAGCCTGTTCGCGCGCGAAGCCCAGATTATCGGGTTTGTCTCGGTATTCCACGCCCACTGCCAGGGAGGGCGACAGCATCACCGCAGCACTGGCCTCGGCCACCAGCCGGTAGCTATTGCGACGATCGCCGCCGAAGCCGAGCAAGCCGGTCTGATTGGCGCGGGTGGCGCGCAGGGTGCCGTTGAGCAACAGCTGATAACCGCCAACGCCTTGCAGAAACAGCCGGCTGGCGCTGACGTACACATCGGTGCCGTGGTCGTCGCGCGCACCGATCGCCAGGGGCAGCGTGCCGTTGCGCAAACGCTTGTATTGCACGCCCAGACTGACTTGCGGCGCGCCCCCATACACGAGGTCGCCATGCAAGCGCAACTTTGCGCCGAACACGTCCTGACCCAGCGCATTCCACGGCAAGCTCAATCGGTCCTGCAACGTGCCCAGATCCAGGCGTTGCCGCGCGAGCGACAGCTCCAGCCGGTTGCCGACGGTGAGCGCGGCGCCCTGCACATCCAATCGGTAATCGCCGCTGTCCACGTGGGTGGCGAACACGACGGTGGCAAGTTCATCGCGCGTGCCGTAGCCCGACAGCGTGGCCCAAGGCACGATGCCGCCGCCGCTGCTGCCTTCGATCATCGACACACCGCCGGTGGCAAGCAGACGCCCTTCTCCAGCAATCGCCAGTGTCGGCGTGAGTGCCAAACAACCCAACACTGCAGCAGACTGCGCAGCCCGCACCCACTTGCTCATCGTTGCGCTCCTGCTTGCGCGGCCGGCACCAGATCGAGTTGACCCAGATCGAGTTGACGCATGCACCAGGCCACAAACGGCACTTCTTCCAGCGGCGGCGCGTACAGATAGCCCTGCACCATGTCGCAGCCATAACTGCGCAGCAGCCCGAGCGCCGTGGCGTTTTCCACGCCTTCGGCGATCACGCTCAATCCAAGGTTATGCCCCAGATCGATCGTGCTGCGCACGATGAATGCATCGTCGGTGCCTTCGGCCAATTGCATGACGAAACTCTTGTCGATTTTCAATTCGTTGACCGGCATGCGCTTGAGCTGCGCCAGCGAGGAATAGCCGGTGCCGAAGTCGTCGATGGACAGGCGCACGCCGACGCTGCGCAGCTGATGCAGCATGTGCAGCGCGAATTCGACATCGCGCATCAACGCGCTTTCGGTCAATTCCAGCGTGACCCGCTCGGCCGCCACCGCGTGATGCTCCAGACGACCGCGCACATAATCCGGCAGGCCGGGGTCGGACAGATCCAACGCGGAAAGATTGATCGCCATGCCCAGCTCCAGGCCCTGGCTGCGCCATTGCGCCTGGCACCGCAGCGCTTCGTCCAGCACATAGCGGGTCAGCGGGTGGATCACCCCGGAGTGCTCGGCGAGCGGAATGAACTCGTCCGGGCCGATCGGCCCCAGCACCGGGTGATGCCAGCGCACCAGTACCTCGACCTGTTCGACCCGATCGCTGCGCAAACAGATCTTGGGCTGGAAGCGCAGGGTCAGTTCGTTGCTGGCAATCGCCTGGCGCAGATCGCCAGTGAGCCTTAGACGACGCAGATGCTGCTCGTCCTGGCCCAGGCGATACACGCTGCTGGCACCGATGGTGATGACATTGCCGCCCTGGCGACGTGCGATATCGGCGCGTCGCAGCAAGGTATCCGGATCGGCGCCGTGTTCGGGGATCAAGGCGATGCCGATGCTGGCTTCCAGCTGGATGCGCGCCTGCGGCAATGCCAGTGGGCGACGCAGCTGCAGCAGCAATCGCTGCGCATCCTGCTGCACGCTGGTCATATCGGCCTGCGCCACCACCACCATGAATTCGTCGCTGCCCAACCGCCCGACCACATTGGGCTCCTGCACGACCTCGGCAAGGCGGCGCCCTGCTTCGACCAGCACCTGATCGGCGAAGTCGTGCCCCAGGCTGTCGTTGAGTTCCTTGAAACGCTCCAGATCCAGGATCAGCACGGCAGCCGTACCACCCGAGGCCACGGTCTGGTCGACCACCTGTTGCAGCCGCTCCAGCAGCCAGATGCGATTGGGCAGGCCGGTCAAGGCATCGTGGCGCGCCTGATGCAGGATGTGCTGCTCGCGGCTGGCGATCTGCTGCTGCATGCGCCCGAAGCTGTCGGCCAGCTCGGCCAGTTCACGTCCGGGCGGCACCTGCACCGCGGTGTGGTAATCGCCGCGCTGGATGCGTCGTGCTGCCTGCACCAGTTGCGCGACCGGCTGGCTGACGCTGCGCGCGAGAAAAATCGCCACACCGAGTGCGGCGGCCGTGGCCAGACCGGCCAACAACAGAATGCGCAGCTTGAGGATGCGGTACGGTGCGACCGCACGATCCAGCGAGGCCTGCAAGGCGACCCGCACATGACTGTCGCCCTGGATCGATTGCAGTTTGACCAGGTAACGCGCGTCGGCCAGCGTCAGCGGGATCGCTTCGCCCTGCCCCGCTTCGGCGGCGGGCAGCTGCTGCGGGAACTCGGCGCGCGCAGCCGGCTCCAGGGTGGAGGCAAGCACACGCACCGGCGGGCCATCGGTGAAAAACGTCGCATCCAGCCCGGTGGTGGTACGAAAGTCCTGCGCAAGCCCATCGCCGGACTCGTTGCCGATCGCGATCCAGCCCACCCGGTTCGGCGCCAGCACCTGTACCACCGCAAGCCGCACGATGCGTTGATCCAGTGCCACCACCCCGACCGCGTGCCCGTCGCGTTGCGCCTGCTGCAGCAGGGCCTGCACGGCGCGCAATTGCTCGGCTTGCGGCAGATCCGCCAGCCCGGTCAGGAATTCGCCATCCGGCGACAACAGCACTGCGGTCTGCGCCGACATGCGCGCGGCATGGTTACGCAATGCCGACTGCATGGTCGGCACATCGCCACTGGCCACTGCCGCACGGAAACCGAAATCGTCGGCCAGTACCGAGGCCGACTGCAGCAGCTGCTCGTCGCGGCGCACATTGATGCGTTGCCAGACGCGTTCGCCGATCTGCAATTCTTCGCCCAGTTGCGCCTTGACGCTGCGCTCGGTGGCGACCTGCACTGCGATGAAGGTCAGCACTTGCGTGGCGAGCACGACCAGGACCACCAAGGCCGCGATACGGGTATGCAGGCGCATCGCCTTCATGGATGCGGCTTCTTCGGGTCGGCGCGACGGAATTTGTCCTGCAGCGCGCGCACGCGCTCATCCGGTGGTGCCGCCATCGGCGCGGCGCCGGTGGTCTGCAGGGTCACGCGACGCTGCACTGCATCGCGCGCAAGCAGCAACGGCTCGGTGACCACGGCACCCTTGATGCGCGGATGCCAGACCCGCAGCGTGTAGGTGCCTGCCGGTGCATCCAGTTGCACGCGGCCGTCGCTGCCGGTCTTGCCGAAATACGGCGTCTCCAGCACCACGATATAGCCAAGCATCCAGTCATGGATATTGCAGCCAATCGTCACCAGGCCCGCCTGATCGAAGCGGATCGGCGTGGCCTTGGTACCCTGAAACAGCGGCAATTCGAAACGCTTGGCAGGCGAAAAGGAATAGACCTGATGGCGGATCTGATCGTTATTCGGAAAGCGCACCAAGGTGCCAGTGCGCACCGCCAGGACGGCGGGCACGAACTGCGAATTGATCTGATCCATTTCCGCGGTCTTGGAAGCAGTGGGTGGCGCCGGACGCGCCGGCTCCAGACTGACCACCGCATCGACCAACATGCCGTTGGCATCGGCCACGGTCACGCTGACCGGCGTTGCCACCACGGCGCTTGCGGCGCAGTACACCAGCAACACCGAAACCACACCTATCCGTTTGAACCATTGCGTCCGCATGCGCCCCCCCAAACCTAGTGCAATCGGCAGCGGGCGCCAGGCGAATCCGACGTCGCGCTAGCGATCAGACTGAGTTATCGGCTGAGGTGAACGCAAGCTTTAACCAGACGCGAGCGGAATTTTTTGAACAGAACTGTGTTGTCGGTCATTACCCGTGTTGCGAGCGCGGCTATTCGCTGCGCGCGCTGATAGGGACCGCGTGCTGGATTACTTCAGCTTGATCTCGCGCAGACGCTCTTCCAGGAAGCCGTGTGCGGTGATCGGCTCGGGATAGCGACTCGGGTTTTCGGCAGTGATGCACGAAGGCAGCACGTCGATCAGGAAGTCCGGATTCGGGTGCAGGAAGAACGGCACCGAATAACGCGGCTTGCGCGCTGCTTCGCCCGGCGGATTGACCACGCGATGAATGGTGGACGGGTACACATGGTTGGTGAGGCGTTGCAGCATGTCGCCGATATTGACCACGATGGTGTCGGCATCCGCTGTGAATGGCACCCACTCGCCATCGTTGGAACGCACTTCCAGACCGGCCGCGCTGGCACCGACCAGCAAGGTGATGAAGTTGATGTCGCCATGCGCGCCGGCACGCACGTTGGGGATGTCGTCGCTGGTGATCGGCGGGTAGTGGATCGGCCGCAGGATCGAATTACCGTTGTTGGTCTTGTCAACGAAATAGTCCTGCGGCAGGCCGATATGCAGCGCCAGCGCCGACAGCACGCGCGAGCCCAGGTGATCGAGCTGCTGGTACAGGCGGTAACCGCGCTCGCGGAAACCGGGCACTTCTTCGGGCCACAGGTTCGGCGTCATCACCTCGCGATATGGCGAATCGTCCGGAATCTCGCGGCCGATATGCCAGAACTCCTTCAGATCGAAATGCTTGGAATCCTTGGCCGTTTCCACACCGAACGCGGTGTAGCCACGCGCGCCGCCACTGCCTTTGACGTGGTAGCGCTGCTTCACCTCTTCAGGCAGCGCGAAGAACGCCTTGAACACCTCGTAGGCGCCATCGATGTCGGCTTGCGCAATACCGTGATTGCGGATGCCGGCAAAGCCCCACTGCCGATAGGCCGCACCGAGCTCGGCGACAAAGGCGTCGCGGTCGCTGTCGAAACGGGTGATGTCCAAGGTCGGGATGCGGGCGCTCATACGGATATCTGCAGTCGAAGTCGAGGAGTCAAAAGGAAGGCCTGCTGTTCAGGACAGCAGGCGATACAACAGGTAGAACGTCGCGGCCTTGGCAAAGACCACGCACACGCCAATGATCAGCGACTCACGCCGCGTCACGCACGGCACCCGAGAGTCGGTCCAGCGTGTCCTGCATCAGGCCAGCGTCGTCGGCTTCCACCGTCACGCGCACCACCGGCTCGGTGCCGGAGGGACGCAGAAACGCGCGGCCACGCCCCTGCACGGCGGCTTGCGCCTGCTGCAGCGCCTGCTGCACGCCAGCGGCTTCCACAATCGCCTTGGCAGCGCCGCCATCCAGACGCACGTTGATTGTTTTCTGCGGCACCTTGCTCAGGCTGCTCAAGGCCTGGCGCAGGCTCTGTCCATCGCGCCCCAGGGCCTCGAGGACCTGCAGCGCACTGACGATGCCATCGCCGGTGGTGGCGCGGTCCAGGCACAGCAGATGGCCGGAGGTTTCGCCACCCAGGGTGCCGCTGCCTTCCACCAACGCCTGGTGCACGTAACGGTCACCGACCTTGGCGCGCTGGAACGGGATGTTCAATCCAGCCAACGCCTGTTCCAGGCCGTAGTTGGTCATCAGCGTGCCGACCACGGTGCCGGTGAGCCGGCCGCTGGCCTGCCAGGAACGCGCAAGCACGTAGAGCAGATCGTCGCCATCGACCGGGTTGCCCTGGTCGTCGGCCATCAGCACGCGATCACCGTCGCCATCGAAGGCGATGCCCAACTGCGCACCGCTCTCGCGCACCTTGGCGGCGAGATTGTCGATATGCGTGGAGCCGACGCCGTCATTGATATTGAGTCCGTCAGGTGCGGCACCGATGACCACCACGTCCGCACCCAGCTCGCGGAACAGCATCGGCGCGATGTGATACGTGGCCCCGTGCGCGCAATCCAGCACCATCCGCAAGCCATGCAGGGTGAAGCCGCGCGCCACGCTGGCCTTGCAGAATTCGATGTAACGGCCGATCGCATCGCGGGTGCGGATCGCCTTGCCCAGACGCTCCGATTCCACGGTGTGGAACGGCTCGTCGAGCGCGGCTTCGATCGCCGCTTCGGTGGCGTCGTCGAGCTTTTCGCCTTCGGCGGAAAAGAACTTGATGCCGTTGTCGTAATGCGGATTGTGCGAGGCACTGATCACCACGCCGGCATCGGCGCGCAGCGTGTTGGTCAGGAACGCGATGGCCGGGGTCGGCATCGGGCCGATCAACTGCACGTCGGCACCTGCGGCAACCAGGCCGGCTTCCAAGGCAGCTTCGAACATATAGCCGGAAATGCGGGTGTCCTTGCCGATCAGCACCAGCGGGCGCTTACTGCGCCCGGCGGTGAGCACGCGGCCGAGCGCATTGCCCAGCCGTAGCACGAAATCGGCCGAGATCACGCCCTGCCCGACCCGACCGCGGATGCCGTCGGTGCCGAAATACTTGCGGGCGCTCATGGAGCCGGGACCGGAAGCGTCGGGACCTGCGGCCAAGGAGCAGGGGCCTGGAAGGAGCAGCCATCGACGGAAGTCCACAGGTCGCAGACCACGCTTTTCCCGGGGACCGCCAGCAGGAATACCAACCTCACGCCACCGCCTCTTGCGGATGCGGCTGACGCATCATCATCGCGGTCAGATCGGCGAGGCGGTCGCGCATGTCGCGGCGGTCGCAGATCTGATCGATGGCACCATGGTCGAGCAGGAACTCCGAGCGCTGGAAGCCCTCCGGCAACGTTTCGCGCACGGTCTGTTCGATCACGCGCGGGCCGGCGAAGCCGATCAAGGCATGCGGCTCGGCGATGTTGATGTCGCCCAGCATCGCGAACGAGGCCGACACGCCACCGGTGGTGGGATGGGTCAGCACCGAGATGTACGGCAGGCCCGCTTCGCGCAAGCGGCCGAGCGCAGCGGAGGTCTTGGCCATCTGCATCAGCGAGAACAGGCCTTCCTGCATGCGCGCGCCGCCACTGGCGGAGAAGCACACGAACGGGCAGCCCACTTCCAGCGCCACTTCGGCGGCACGCGCAAAACGCTCGCCGACCACCGAGCCCATCGAGCCACCCATGAAGGCGAAATCGAATGCGGCGGCGACCAGGGGGTTGCCCTTGAGCGTGCCACGCATGGCGATCAATGCGTCGTACTCGCCGCTGGCCTTCTGGCTGGCCTTGATGCGCTCGCCGTAGCGCTTCTGGTCCTTGAACTTGAGCACGTCGACCGGGCCCAGCTGGGCGGCGATTTCGGTGGTCGGGGCATCCACATCGAACAGTGCGGCCAGGCGCGCGCGGGCGCGGATCGCCATGTGGTGGTCGCATTTCGGACACACCTCCAGGTTCTCCTCGAGTTCGGGCCCGTACAGCGCGCTGCCGCAATTGCTGCACTTTTCCCACAGGCCCTCGGGGACGCTGCGCTTCTTGGCCGGGGTGTTCTCGGTGCGGATGCCGGAGGGCATCAATTTGCTGAGCCAGCTCATGCGTGTATGACAATCCATGCAGGGCGGCCTTACGGGCCGCAGAGGGGCGTAAGTCTAACGCGCTGCGGGAAAGGCGAGGTAGCGCGGGGGATGAATGTGGGGATTGGTGGCAGTTCGGAGGACTAGCTGCGAGCTTGGTTCTAGGTGGTTGCGCGGGTGTTTGGAGTGAAGGTCGGTTTGTTGTGCTGCGCCTTACTCTGGTTGGCGTGCACCTGTGGTTGGGATGCACGTGGCTTCGTCCGTACCCTCATCCGCCCCTGCGGGGCACCTTCTCCCGACGGGAGAAGGATCAAAGCCCCTCTCCTGCGGGGCGAGAAGGCACGGCTTGCGCGCCACTGGCGCGCGTGCCTTGGAGCGCCCGCGCCGCAAGCGCGGGCCGGGGCGCGGAGCGGGGGTTGGGGTGAGGGTGCGGGCGAAGCCACGTGCATCGACGCGAGAGGGGCTTTGGGCTGGTTTCAGGGATGATCCAGTGCCTGGCGGAGCGGGGTTAGGAACGCTTCGGCGTATTCGCGGGCGGTGCGGACATCGGGGGCTTCGGCCAGGGCGGCGACCAGGGCGCTGCCGACCACCACGCCGTCGGCATCCACGGCCATTGCGGCGGCGCTGGCGGCGTCCTTGATGCCAAAACCGGCCACCACCGGGGCGCCGGCACGCAGGCGCAGCTGGCGCAGGCGATCGCCCGCCGCGGTGGTGTCGAGCAGATTCGAAGCGCCAGTGACGCCGGCGAAGCTGACGTAATACAGATACCCCTGGGCGCTGCTGCACAGCATGTCCAGGCGCTGCTCGCTGGTGGTCGGCGAGGCAAGCGCGATCAGGGCCAGGCCCACCTCGGTGAAGATGGCGCGGGTCTCGGCGGCCTCTTCGGGTGGCAGATCCACCAAGAGCAAGCCATCCACGCCGGCGGCGACGGCGGCTTCGGCAAAGCGCCGGGTGCCGTGGATCTCGATCGGGTTGAGGTAGCCCATCAGCACCACCGGGGTGGTGGGGTCTTCGCGGCGGAATTCGTGCACCGCTTCCAGCACATAGGCCAGGCCGGCGCCACGGCCCAGCGCGCGCTCGGAGCTGCGTTGGATGGTGGGGCCGTCGGCCATCGGGTCGGAAAACGGCACACCGAGTTCGATCACGTCGGCACCGGCGCGCACCAGCGCGTGCATCACCGGCACGGTGGCTTCCAGCGAGGGATCGCCGGCGGTGATGAAGGGGATGAGCGCCTTGCGGCCATCGGCACGCAAACGTTGGAAGGTTTCGTCGATACGACGCATTGAAAGACCTTGAAGAAGTTAGCTGCGGTACGACCGCATCAATGGATGTCCTGGTACATGGCTGCGGGCAGTTCGGTCAACGCTTGCGCGTCCACCTCGACGTCGAAACTGTCCAGGCAGCAGCCGCAGCCGGTATTTTCCGAACACGTGCGGATCTGCGGCGCCCAGCGGTCGAGCCAGGCGAACAGCAGGTCCTGTTCGCCTGGCTGGTCGGCTAGCGCGGTCACGGTGACACGCCGCAGCGGCATCAGACTTGCACGCCTTCGCGCGCGGCGATGGTGTGCACGTCCTTGTCGCCACGGCCGGACAGGTTGCACAGGATCAATGCGTCCTTGGGCATCTCGCGCGCGAGCTTGATCGACTGCGCCACCGCATGGCTGGACTCGAGCGCGGCCAGAATGCCTTCGGTATGCGCCAGCAGATGGAATGCGGCCATCGCCTCGTCGTCGGTGATGCCCTGGTAGACCGCGCGACCGCTGTCGGACAGGAACGAATGCTCCGGGCCGACGCCCGGGTAATCCAGGCCAGCGGAGATCGAATGGGTTTCGGTGATCTGGCCATCGTCGTCGCAGATCACATAGGTGCGGTTGCCATGCAGCACACCGGGGCGACCGGCCGCGATCGAGGCGGCATGGCGACCGGTGGCGATACCGTCACCGGCCGCTTCGGCGCCATAGATCTTGACGCCCGGGTCGTTGAGGAAGGCATGGAACAAGCCGATCGCATTGCTGCCGCCGCCGACGCAGGCACTGAGCGCATCCGGCAGACGGCCGTAGTCTTCCAGCATCTGCGCGCGCGCTTCGCGGCCGACAATCGCGTTGAAGTCGCGCACCATGCGCGGATACGGATCCGGGCCGGCGACGGTGCCGATGATGTAGAAGGTGTCCTGCACATTGGTGACCCAGTCGCGCATCGCTTCGTTGAGCGCGTCCTTGAGCGTGGCCGAGCCGGAGGTCACCGGGATCACCGTGGCGCCGAGCAGCTTCATGCGGTAGACGTTGATCTTCTGCCGTTCGATATCGGTGGCGCCCATGTAGACCACGCACTCCAGGCCCAGCCGCGCAGCAACCGTGGCGCTGGCCACGCCATGCTGGCCGGCGCCGGTCTCGGCGATGATGCGGGTCTTGCCCATGCGGCTGGCCAGCAAGGCCTGGCCGATGGTGTTGTTGATCTTGTGCGCGCCGGTGTGGTTCAGGTCTTCGCGCTTGAGCAGGATCTGCGCCCCGCCCACTTCGCGGCTCAGGCGCTCGGCGTGATAGATCGGGCTGGGCCGGCCGACATAATGCTTGAGATCCTTGTCGTATTCGGCGATGAAGGCCGGATCCTGGCGTGCCTGGTCGTAGGCTGCGGACAGTTCCTGCAAGGGGCCGATCAAGGTCTCGGCGACGAACCGACCACCGAATTTGCCGAAGTGGCCGGCAGCGTCCGGATAGGCGTAAAAGTCACTGATGGGCTGGGCCGACATGGGAATCCTCTGCAGCAATGCGGTCATACGAGAAGCACGCACTTTAGCGCAGCCAGCCGGTGCGATAAATCGATAAGATTGCCGCAACCTGTGACCTGGACTCACACAATGAGTTACCCGCTTCCGCCGCTGGCGGCCTTGCGCGCCTTCGAATCTGCCGCGCGCCTGCAGAGCGTCAGCCGGGCTGCGCAGGAACTACACGTCACCCATGGCGCCATCAGCCGGCATGTGCGCACCCTGGAGCAGTCACTTGGAACTGCCCTGTTCACCCGCCAGGGCCGCGGCCTGGTATTGACGGCAGCAGGCACGCGTTTGCGCGATGCGACCGGGGAAGGCTTCGCCTTGATCGGCGAGACCTGGGCTGGGCTGTTAAGGCGCCCTGGCAGCGAGACGCCGCTGGTGCTGGGCTGTTCGGGCAGTCTGCTGGCGCGCTGGGTCATCCCGCACCTGGGCCGGCTGCAACAGGACCTGCCCGATGTGCGCCTGCATCTGTCGGCCGGCGAACAAGCGCCAGGCCCGGACCTGGATGGCCTGGATGCGGCACTGCTGCTGGACACACCGCCCTGGCCCGGCGAGTGGCAGGTGCACGAGCTGGGCGTGGAATGGATCGGCCCGGTGCTGAGCCCGCAGCTTGCATCCACGACGCAGCTCGACGGAAAAGACCCTGCCGCCCTGCTCGATCACGCCTTGCTGCACACGCGCTCGCGCCCGCAGGCCTGGCCGGAATGGGCGCAGACACATGGTGTGGCACCCGAGGCGCTGCACTTCGGGACCGAGTTCGAACACCTGGTCTATTTACTGGAAGCCGCTGCCGCCGGTCTGGGGGTCGCAATCGCACCGCAACCGTTGGTTGCAGCGGATCTGGCCGCCGGCCGCCTGCTGGCACCCTGGGGATTCACGCCAACGCGCGGGCGCTGGGTGCTGTGCGCCGCAAAACGCAACCCGGATCCGCGGATCGAGCGGCTCGCTGGTTGGCTACGCGGTGCATTGACTGAAGATCAGGTGCAGACACCTGCAATAGATATCGCGCACGGCTAAGTGCAGCCATCAAGCAACCGCGTCGTTCAAGAAGCAAGCGGCTGCGCGATGGTTAGCCGGAAAGCCGAGCGACCAAGAGCAATGTGTAGCGGCGACAAGCGCTCCAAAACAGCGGCACAAGCCCGAGCTCCGCTTGCCTAATCCCTAATCTCAATTCCCCAATCCCAAAACTCACGACATCTCGTGGCAATCGGCCCGGCGCACTTCTTCGACGAACTTGCGCATCATGTGGCCGTCCTTGATGCCGGGCGCCAGCTCCACGCCGCTGGACACGTCCACGCCCCAGGGCAGCGTTGCCACGATCGCGTCGAACACGTTATCGGCGTTGATACCGCCGGCCAGCAGGAACGGGCGATGCAGGCCGGTCGGCAACCGCGACCAGTCGAAGGTCTTGCCGGTGCCGCCGCCTGCGCCGGGCGCATGGCTGTCGAACAGGAAGCCGGCTGTATTGGGATAGGCCAGCTGCAAGGTGCGCGCGTTGGCGTCTTCACCATTGACACCGGTGCTGCCCATCGGTACGGCCTTGAGATAGGGAAGATTGAAACTACGGCAGAACGCGTCGTCTTCTTCGCCATGGAACTGCAGCAAGGTCGGGCGTACGGTACGCACCACCTCGCGTACTTCTTCCTTGGAATTGTTGCGGAACAGCGCCACCACATCGACCATCGGCGCGGTGGCCTGACGCATCGCGCGCGCCTCGGCCGGTGCCACGCGGCGCGGGCTGCCGTGCGCAAAAATGAAACCTACCGCGTCCACACCCAGCTCGCCTGCCAGTCGAATATCACCGGCGCGGGTCATGCCACAGAACTTGATACGGGTGCGGTACAGCGATCGATTCATTGGGTGACCTCAGCAGGCAGATGCCACTCTGCGGGATACAACGGCCCGACAAACACCAGGCCTTGTGGCGGCGCCGTCGGCCCGGCCACAGAGCGGTCGCGTCCGGCCAGCAACGTCGCGATCCAGTCGACCGGTTGTTCTCCAGTTCCGACCAGGATCAGCGAGCCAACAATATTCCGCACCATGTGATGAAGGAATGCATTGGCCTGGACCTGCATCTCCACCACTTCGCCAATCCGCTGCACGCTGATGGCCTGCAGATTGCGGCGTGCATGCGGCGCCTGGCATTGCACGCTGCGAAATGCGTTGAAGTCGTTCTCACCCAACAAGGCCTGCGCCGCTGTGTGCATGGCATCTGCATCCAGCGGGCGCCGCTCCCAGCTCAAGGTCTGCCGATACAGCGCGGGGCGTATCTGACGATTGAGCAGGCGATAACGATAACGGCGGGCACGTGCGGAAAACCGCGCATGGAAGTCGGCCGCCGCCGGCACGCACCAGCGCACCGCGATCGAGGGCGGCAGCCGCGCGGTGGTACCCAACGTCCAGCTGCGCGGGTCGCGGTGCGCGTCGCTGTCGAAATGCACCACCTGGCATTCGCCGTGGACGCCGGCATCGGTGCGGCCTGCGCAGATCACCTGTACCGGAGCATCGGCGACCGACGACAGGGCCGCCTGCAATCTGGCCTGCACCGTCGGCCCGCCGTGTTCGCCCAATTGCTGCCAGCCTTGAAACTCGCTGCCGTCGTACTCCACGCCCAGCGCGTAACGCATCGGAACCTGCCTGTTGTTGAATCGATTGAGTGTGCGGACCAAGCGCGGCCGGCAAAGCGTCGCGAGCGATCTTCAATGAGGGCACAAACCGCGCGCAAGCACCTCAGTGTGACGAGTGGCGATACCGCACCGGGCACCGACCAGCGCGCCTGACGCTGAGCGCAGCGGTTTGTCAGTCGCCCTGCGCGGCGGCGCGCTCGGACCACACCGCCAGCGTCGTGCCACCGGGCTCACGGAAATGAAATCGGCTGCCACCGGGGAAGCCGAACACCGGCTTGACGATCTCGCCACCGGCAGCACGTATGCGCTCGATCACTGGTACCAGGTCGTCGGCATACAGCACTACCAGCGGACCCGCTTCAGCCGCTGCCGGCGCAGTGGAACGGTAGAAACCACCGTCCAGGCGCCCGTCGTTGAAGGCCAGGTAATCCGGGCCATAGGCCTGAAATTGCCAGCCGAAGACCTGTTCGAAAAACGCGCGGCTGGCGTCCGGATCGATCGAGGCGAACTCCACGTAATCGATGCGACGCTCGCGTGCGGCACGCTTGTCTGCGGCAAGGCTGTCCATGGCCGGGCTCATGTCAGCTGCTCCAGCAATTCGGCCGCTTCGGCACGCGTGGCCTCATCGCCGGTGGCGGCGACTTCCAGCAACAGGCCGCGTGCGGTGTCCTTGTCGCCCAGATCCATATAGGCCACTGCCAGCTCCAGACGATCGCGGCCTGCGGACGTAAATTCCCTGTACGTATGTGCGTCAGGCGCGGCGGGAGCAATGGGAGATTGCGCGAAATCCAGGCTGTCCTGGGTGGCAACCGCTGCAGGCGGTGCGACTGGCGGAAGATCGCTGATTGCGTGCTTTGGCTCCGGCTCCAGATCCAGTTCCGGCGCAGGCGCAGGCGCAGGCTCGACGTACTCCGGCACCGCCACTGGAGCCGGAGCCGGCGGCGTTGCACGCAACGACCGCCAATCCTCGCTGGTGACCACGACCGGCGCAGGCGCTGGCTCAGACAGCAGCGGCTCGCGGCGCAACACCTCCGACAGCGGCTGCTGCGCATCGTAAGCGCGCTCGTCCTCGCGCAGATTGGCCTGCTCGAATTCGGTCTCATGCACCACGTCGTATTCGCTGGGCTGCGTGGCGAGCTCGGCATCCTGCGACTCGTCCGTCTCGGCTGCAGCACCCACAGGCACGAAGTCGAACTGACGACGCGGCAACGGTGGTAGCGGCGAGGGTTTGCGGCGACGCGCAGCCAGCCATGCGACCACGGCCGCAACGATTAACACCAGCCCGCCGATCAACCACAACGGCAAGCCACCGCCCTGCTCCGCCGCAGCCGGCGTCTCCGACAGGCGCTTCTGCGCGGCGGCCAGATCGGTGTTCTTCATTGCGATCAAGGCTTGCTGTTGCTGCTTGAGCTTTTCCAGATCGGCCACGCGCGTGCGTAGATCCTGCAATTCCGCATCGCGGGTGGCGATGTCTTCCTTGGCCTGTTGCAACTGTTGGTTGGCCGCCATCTCGCCCTCGCCTTCGGCACTGGTGCCGGACGTGGCGCCGGCGGTGTTGGTCTGAATCGCCACTGCCGGGGCGATCTCGAGCCGCGCGCTGCCCCCCGCAGTGGTGGGCGCAGCAGGTGCTGCGGATGTAGGCGGTGTTGCGGCAGCCGCGCCGGCTTCGGCCGGCTGCGGAATAGCCGAGCGCGCCTGCCGCCACTGGGCAGCCTGCTCGCGCACCATCACCGCCGCTTCGGCCGCACCGACCTGTGCCAGCGCCTCTTCCTGCGGCGTACGCAGCACTGCGCCTTGCTTCAGGCGATTGATGTTGCCGCCGATGAAGGCATCGGGGTTGGTCCGCAACAACGCCAGCATGGTCTGATCCAGCGAATGCCCACTGGAGCGCGCCACGGCGGCGGCGATTTCCGACAAGGTCTGGCCGGAGCGCACCGCCGGCAATGCATCGCCGGCCTGCGCGGCAGCGGCAGCGCTTCCACTGCGGCGTGCAGTTGGTACGGTAGCGGCAGTGTTTTGATCGGCGCCTGCGGCAGCCGGCGTCGACACCGGGGACTGGCGGGGGATCGTATTGTTGGCACCGGCGCGCGGCGCCTCGATGGCCGGCCCGGCGATCGCAGCCGCGGTGTTGGGCGCATCGACCAGCGCGGAATACTCGCGCACCAGACGCCCCTGGCCCCACTCCACTTCGATCAGGAAGTTGATCGCCGGCTGGTCGACCACCTGGCTGCTGGTCACGCGAATCACCGCACGCCCGCGCGCATCCTGCGCGAACTGGAACTGCAGGCTGCTGACCAATCCCTGCGGGCGCTCCAGGCCAACCCGCGCGAAGGTGGTCGCCGATGCCAGCGCCACACGGGCGTTGTCGAGTTCGCCCGGTTCGTTGGAGATGACCGGAATCTCGGCCACTAGCGGTTGCCCAGGCTTGGACAGCACCCGGATATCGCCCAATCCCAACGCCATGGCGGTGCCGCTGCAGACCATCAGCAGCAACGCACCTATCGCTTGTATCGGACGCATCGCGCCCCCGCCCCTATGTTTCATGGGCATCAATATAGCCGCTGAATGAGCGAAAAAGTCGGCCACCTCGCGCGGAGTGCACAGGCCATCGCGATGCGGCATCCATGCAGCAGGCCATCGGCAGCGCATCTGGTAGGAGCGCACTGGTGCGCGATGAGGCTTCACTGGGAAAGCTTCATCGCGCGCCAGCGCGCTCCTACTGACGCGATGAGGCACCACTGGGAGAGCTTCATGGCGCGCCAGCGCGCTCCTACCGAACGACCGTGCTTTAGCCTTCCTGTGCGACCAGCTCGGCCAGCTGCACGGCGTTGAGCGCGGCGCCCTTGCGGATGTTGTCCGAGACGATCCACAGATTCAGACCGCGCGGATGCGACAGGTCCTCACGGATACGGCCGACGAATACCGCGTCCTTGCCGGAGGCGTGCGTGACCGGGGTTGGGTAGCCGCCCGGCTTGCGCTCGTCCACCACTTCGATGCCGGGCGATGCTTCCAGCAGCGCGCGCGCTTGCTCGGCAGTGATCTTGTCGCGGGTTTCGATCGCCACCGCCTCGGAGTGACCGTAGAACACCGGGACACGCACCGCAGTGGGATTCACCATGATCGACTCGTCACCCAGGATCTTGCGGGTCTCCCAGACCAGCTTCATCTCTTCCTTGGTGTAGCCGTTGTCCTGGAAGTCGTCGATGTGCGGGATCAGATTGAACGCGATCTGCACCGGGAAACGCTGCGGTTCGATCTGCTGGAAGCCCAGCAGTTCGCTGGTCTGCTTGCCCAGTTCTTCCATCGCCGAGCGACCGCCACCGGACACCGACTGGTAGGTCGCTACATTGATGCGCTCGATGCCGTACTTGCGGTGGATCGGGCCGAGCGCGACCAGCATCTGCATGGTCGAGCAATTGGGGTTGGCGATGATGCCGCGCGGGCGCTGCTTGAGCGCTTCGGGATTGACCTCCGACACCACCAACGGCACATCGTCGTCGTAACGGAACGCGGAGGAATTATCGATCACCACCGCGCCGGCAGCGGCGAACTTGGGGCCGTATTCCTTGGACACGCTGCCGCCTGCGGAGAACAGCGCGATGTCCACGCCGGTAGGATCGAAATCAGCCAGATCCAGCACATCGACCTTGCCGCCGTTGAACTCCACCTGCCCGCCGGCCGAACGCGACGACGCCAGCGCGTACAGGGTGGCGACCGGGAAATTGCGCTCTGCCAGGATGCTCAGCATGGTCTCGCCGACAGCGCCGGTGGCGCCCACGACCGCGACGTTGAAACGACGGTTTTCGTTGCTCATGAGATTGTCTTTATCGAAAGAGGAAAGAGGGGAACGCGCTTGCGCAGTGGGTTCGGGGAACCTCCAAAGCTGGCCGCGGAGGTTCCCTATCGTTTGGTCGTGGTGGTTTTGGTCGCGCCGGTTTTGATCGCTGCGCCATCGCTCGCGCCCACGCGCGCGCCGCCCTGTTTGGCAGCGGCCACCGCGTCGGCATTGAGTGCGCTGGGCGGATGCCCGGCATTGGGGCCGTGGCCCAGCGCAGCGATCAGGTTGTCCACCGCCAGTTGCACCATGGCGCGGCGCGTGGCCAGGCTGGCACTGCCGATATGCGGGGTGAGCACCACGTTGCGCAAGGCCAGCAGCTCGGGGCGTACTGCAGGTTCGCCTTCGTAGACATCCAGGCCGGCACCGGCCAGGCGCCCGTTGGCGAGCGCATCGGCCAGCGCGATTTCATCGACAAGGCCGCCGCGCGCGATATTCACCAGCGTGGCAGTGGTGCGCATCTTGCCCAGCGCTGCAGCATCGATGATGTGGTGCGAGGCCTTGGTGTACGGCAGCACCAGGACCAGGTGATCGGACTGCGCCAGCAAGGTGTCGAAATCCACATAACGCGCACCCACCGCCTGTTCGGTCTCGGCCGGCAACTGGCTGCGGTTGTGATACAGCACGCGCATGCCGAAACCGTGCCCGCCGCGGCGGGCGATGCCCTGCCCGATCCGGCCCATGCCCAGAATACCGAGCGTGCTGCCGTGGATATCGGCGCCGAGCATGGTCTTGAACGACCACTGTCCCCACTGCCCGTCGCGTAGCCAGCGCTCGGATTCGGTGATGCGACGCGCGGTGGCCATCAGCAATGCAAAGCCGAGATCGGCAGTGGTTTCCGTCAATACATCCGGCGTATTGCTGGCCAGAATGCCGGCCGCACTCAACGCATCGAGATCCAGATTGTTGTAGCCCACACCGACGTTGGCGATCGCGCGCAGCTGCGGCGCAGAAGCGATTTCTGCAGCACCGATACGCTCGTTGAGGGTGATCAACGCACCATCCAGCGATGCCAGCTGCGTAGCCAGATCGGCCGGCGAATAGGCAGTGACGCGCGCGGTGGTGGTCAGCTCGAAATGCTCGCCCAACTGCGCGACGACATCGTCGAACAGGGGCTGGCTGACCCACACCTTGGCGCGCCGCGACTCAGACATCGAGTTGACCGGGAATCCGCGGCGACACCTCGCCGACATCGCCGCATTGGGCGCGATGACGCAAGGCCTGATCCATTAACACCAGCGCCATCATCGCCTCGGCGATCGGGGTGGCGCGAATGCCCACACAGGGGTCATGGCGACCGGTGGTGATCACATCCACCACTGCGCCTTCCGCATCCACGGTTGCGCCAGGCAGGCGCAGGCTAGAGGTCGGCTTGAGCACCATCGAGGCGGTGATCGCCTGGCCGGTGGAAATGCCGCCCAGGATGCCGCCGGCATGGTTGCTGAGAAAGCCTTCCGGGGTGATCAGGTCGCGGTGTTCGGTGCCCTTCTGCGCAGCGCTGGCAAAGCCGTCGCCGATCTCCACGCCCTTGACCGCATTGATGCTCATCAGCGCAGCAGCCAGTTCGGCATCGAGCTTGCCGTAGATCGGCTCGCCCCAACCCGGCGGCACGCCGCCGGCCACCACGTCCACGCGCGCACCGACCGAATCGCCGGATTTGCGCAGCGCATCCATATAGGTTTCCAACTCCGGCACCTGCGCGGCATGCGGCCAGAAGAATGGATTGTCTTCCACCGCATTCCAGTCGAAACCGGTCGGGCGGATCTCGCCCAGCTGCGATAAAAAGCCGCGCACCAACACGCCGTAACGCTGCTTGAGCCACTTCTTGGCAATGACGCCAGCAGCCACGCGCATGGTGGTCTCGCGCGCGGACGAGCGCCCGCCGCCACGCGGATCACGGATGCCGTACTTCTGCCAATAGGTGTAGTCCGCATGCCCGGGGCGGAACTGCTGGGCGATGTTGCTGTAGTCCTTGCTGCGCTGATCGGTGTTGCGGATCAGCAAGCCGATCGGCGTGCCGGTGGTGCGGCCTTCGTAGACGCCGGACAGGATCTCGATCTCGTCGGCCTCGCGGCGGGCCGAGGTGTGCCGGCTCTTGCCGCTGGCACGCCGCTGCAGATCGTGGGTGAACTCTTCCGGCGCGATCTCCAGGCCCGGAGGGCAGCCGTCGATGACGCAGCCGATCGCCGGCCCATGCGATTCGCCGAAGGTACTGACCGTCAACAAGCGACCAAAACTGTTACTGCCCATGACGGCATCCTCTCAACAATGCAGCAGGTGACGTGGCGCGCAAGATGCGCGGCAGATGACGTGCCGCCACCAGCATCGGCGCCACTGCCAACAAGCCGCTGAACACCAGCACAAACACATCCAGCTCGTCACGCCCGCTAAGCAGCCACTCGGCAAGCAGGTACAGCGCAACGCCGATTCCGACCAGCAGGCCGAGTGCCACGATCAGCGTGCGGCGCCGATGCGCGCGCAAGGCCGCATCCGAACTGACCACCACGATCCATGCCGACACCAGGCCGAAAAACGCCATCAGGCCAAAACCAATCTCCGCCGCCGCGCTCAACCAGCGCTGAGTCGAAGGGCCGCCGTACATCGGGTCGAACACGCGATACACCACGTCGAGCAAGCCGAGCGGAATGCCCACACCGAAGATGGACACCGGCACCAGCAACAGGAGATCGCTCAGCTGCGGCCGCGGTGTGGACGACTCAGCGTGCACTGGCCAACTCGGTGATGCGCGCAGCATGCGCGATCAATTCGCGGCATTCCACCGCAAAGATGCCCATTTGCCCGACCTTGAATTCGACCCAGGCAAAATCCACTTCCGGCAGCAGCTTGATCAGATGCTGCTCTGATTCGCCCACTTCGCAGATCAGCAAACCGTCTTCGCTCAGGTGCTGCGGCGCATCGCGCAGGATCTTCAGCACCAGGTCCAGGCCATCGTCGCCCGCACGCAAGCCCAGCTCCGGCTCGTAGGAATACTCCTGCGGCAGCGCGTCGGTTTCGTCGTTGGTGACGTACGGCGGATTGGTGACGATCAGGTCGTACTGGCGACCGCCCAGCCCGGTAAACAGATCCGACTTGAGCAAAGTGACGTTGTCGGCGTGCAGGCGTGCCTTGTTTTCGGCCGCCAGTGCCAGCGCGTCGTCGCTGATGTCCACGCCGTCCACGTCCCACTGCGGGTTGTAGTGGCCCATGGCGATCGCGATACAGCCCGAGCCGGTGCACAGGTCCAGCGCACGGGTGACTTCGCGGCCGCCCAGCCAGGGCTCGAAGCCGGCTTCGATCAGCTCGGCGATCGGCGAGCGCGGCACCAATGCGCGCGCATCGCTCTTGAAACTCAGGCCGGCAAACCAGGCCTCGCCGGTCAGATACGCTGCCGGCACGCGCTCGCTGATGCGGCGTTCGAACAAGCCCAGTACCTGCTCTTTTTCCGAGCGCAGCAGACGCGCCTGGCCGTAGGCCGGGCCGAGATCGTGCGGCAGATGCAGGCTGTGCAGCACTAGCTGGGTGGCCTCGTCCAGCGCATTGTCGTAGCTGTGGCCGAAGGTCAGACCGGCTGCATTGAAACGGCTGGTGCCGTAGCGGATCAGGTCGATGATGGTGTGCAGTTCGTCGGCCGCGGCGGCAGTCATGGCAACAACTAAAGAGGAATCGGCCCACGATTATAGAGGTCGGATCGGTATCATGAGCGTCCGTTGCAGTGGAAACCGCCATGTTCAATCGCAATACCGGCATCGTGCTGCTGGTGGCGCTGGCCGCCGGCCTGGGGCTGTTGCTGGGCCAGAAGTTCCTCGGCGCCGCGCCCAGCTCGCCGTGGCCGCCCACCAAGACCATCACCTTCTATCCGCAGCCACGCACCCTGCCGCAGTTCAGCCTGCGCCAGTCCGATGGTACCCAGATGGTGCCCGGTGAGCTGAAGGGGCATTGGACGCTGGTGTTTCTGGGCTTCACCTTTTGCCCGGACGTCTGCCCGACCACCTTGACCGATCTGGCGGTGGCACAGCAGCAGTGGGCAAGCATTCCGGATGGGCTGCGCCCGCGCGTGCTGTTCGTGTCGGTGGACCCGCAGCGCGACCCGCCTGCGCGCCTTGGCGAGTATGCGCACGCCTTCCACAAAGACACGCTGGCGGCAACCGCCGATGTGCCGGCGCTGGAGCGCTTCGCCACCGCGCTGGGCTTCGTGTTTCAGAAGGTGCCGGGCAAGGGCTTCGCGCAGAATCCCAACGACTACAGCATGGATCACTCGGCCGGCATCGCCGTGCTCGACCCGCAAGGCCGCCTGGCCGGCCTGATCCGTCCCCCGCTCGACCCGAAGGCGATCGCCGCCGACCTCCAACAGCTGACCAAGGTAACCGCTCCGTGAGTCTCGTCACTTCCCTGACCTACGTGCTGCCGCACCGGCTGTTGTCCTCGATGGCGCGCGCACTGGCCTACTCCGATACGCCGTCCACCAAGCAGTGGTTGATCGACACGGTGACGCGCAAGTTCGGCGTGGACCTGAGCGAAGCATTGGAGCCCGACCCGCGCGCGTATCCCACCTTCAATTCGTTCTTCACCCGCACCTTGAAGCCGGGCGCCCGCGTTCCCGACGCAGACCCCGCAGCCGTGCTGATGCCGGCCGATGGCCGTATCAGCCAGCTTGGCCCGATCGAGAACGGCCGTATCTTCCAGGCCAAGGGGCAGTCGTTCACTGCTGCCGAACTGCTCGGCGATGCCGAGGCCGCGCTGCCGTTCAACGACGGGCTGTTCGCCACCGTCTATCTCTCGCCCAAGGACTACCACCGCGTGCATATGCCGTGGACCGGCACCTTGCGCGAAACCGTGCACGTACCCGGCCGTTTGTTCAGCGTGGGCCCGGATGCGGTACGCAACGTGCCACGCCTGTTCGCCCGCAACGAGCGTTTGGTGTGCCACTTCGATACCGAGTTCGGCCCGATGGCCTCGGTGATGGTGGGCGCGCTATTGGTGTCCGGCGTGGAGACGGTGTGGAGCGGCGTGGAGATTCCGCGCTATGGCGATCGCATTACCCGTAAGGATTACCGCGGCAAGGGAATCGTATTGGAGCGATTTGCGGAGATGGCTCGCTTTAACTACGGATCTACCGTGATCGTGTTGCTGCCGCCGGGTGTGGCCAAGCTTGATAGCGGGCTTGCTGCAGAGACAGCGGTGCGTCTGGGGCAAGCGCTCGCACATCGCCAGTTGAGCTGATCACAGCTGCGCGCCTGCGGTTGCCCGCCTCGGTGCGTAAGTGAAGGCGCCTTTGCAGGGGCGAGCCTTCCCGTGATTGGACGGGCTCGATAACGCCTCGCGCCAGCGCGCTTTACACCCAATGCAACAAGCGATGCTGGCGTGCAGCGACGCCGTTGTAGGAGCGGGCCCGACCGCGACAGCGCGTTCGCAGCGGGGCTTGGAGCGCACGCGTCTTTGGCAACCAGCCTCCGATGTAGGAGCGCTCCCGCATTCGCCTGAAGGACCGGGACCGCTTCGTCGCGGCCAGGTCCGCTCCTACGGGCGCCGGCCCGGCGCCCATGCGGCGGCCCGGCACCGATGCGACTCGCCGGCGCGATACCGCCCGCGCTGGTCAGCGGTCGCAGCCCGCCAGCTTGATGCTCTGCCCCGGCTTGAGCGCGTACGACGGCGCCTTCAGCCCATTGGCCTTGGCAAGCGTCTTGATCTCGCACTGGTACTTATTCGCCACGCGGCCGAGCGTGTCGCCCTTGGCGACGGTGTAGCTGCGCGCCTGCTTGGCCTTGGGCTTGGCGACGACCGGCTGGCCGGTGGCCACGGTGGTCGGCACGCCGGGCATCGGGCTGACGTCGCCCACGGCCACGCTTGGCATGTACTCGGGGGCGCTGCTGCTGCGCACGATCGCGCTGTTGAGGTCGGCGGTGATCAGCGTGCGCGCCAGATCCGCACGCGGGCCGTTGACGCAGTAGCGCGTGTACAGGCTGGCGATGCGGTTGGTGGCATTGATGACCGTGCCGGCCGGAATCCAGCCATCGGATTCGTAGCGCGGATTGAGGTTGCGCAACGCGCGCATATAGCCGTCGCGCGTGCCCATGCTGCCCAGGCAGATGGTGAGCTCGTAGATGGTCGTCGACTTGGCGAGCTTGAGCGTGGCCGGCTGCGCATCGAGCTTGGCGAAGTCCACGCCGTACTGGCGCGGGTGCAGGAAGATCCAGGCCGCGGCGATCACCATCGGCACGTAGTCCTTGGTTTCGGCCGGAAACTGGTTGTACACGTCCTGTTCCCAGAACCCGCGCCCGCCGCTCTGCGAGAACACGCGTGCCGCACGGCCTTCGCCACCGTTATAGGCGGCCAGCGCCAGCTCGATGTTGCGGTTGAGCCCGGCCATGCGCTCGTTGAGATACGCGGCACTGGCTTCGGCGGCGCTGCGTGCATCGAAACGCGTATCGAAGCCGGTGCCGTCCGGGCCCAGGCCGAAACGACGCCCGGTGGCCGGCATGAACTGCATCAGCCCGGCCGCACCGGCACGCGAGCTGGCGTGCACCTTGCCATTGGATTCCTTGGCCATGATGCCGAACAGCAGCGCTTCGGGCAGGCCGCGCTTCTGCCATTCCGGCCACATCACCCCGCGCAGGTTGCTGTAGTTCTCATAGCTGGTCAGCAGCGCCGGGCGCATGTCGGTCAGCCAGCGGCGAATACCGGCCTGCACCGCCGGGTTGTACTGCACCATCTTGTCGAAATCGTGGCGCTGGTCGTTGAGCAGCGTGGCCGCACGTGCGGCTTCTGGCACGCCGTTGTTCGCCGGGCCGAGATGATCCGGGTCGGCCTGCAGCAAGCTGTCGTCGTCTTCCGGGTCTTCGGCGGCCGGGGCCTCGGCGTCGGCGCGCGCCTTCAGCAGGCGCTTGTAGGTGGCCAGCTGATTGGCGACCAGGCAGCCGCGCTGCTTGATGCAGGCGTCAATGACGTCTTCCATGTCCTCCAGCGCGGCATCGCCTTCGGCAGTGCCCTTGGGATCGGAGTTGTTCACCAGCACCAGCGCGTCGCGGTAGCGCTTTTCGGCGGCGGCCATGCGGGTATCGAGCACGGCGGCTTTCTCCGTGTCGCGTTTGGAGATGGCATGGGCAGCGGGGACGACAGACATCAGCGCCACCAGTGCCAGAACCGGCCATGGGCGCAAAGCAAAATGAGCGAGCGGCATCGTAGGCAGTACAGCGGAAAGGCAGGCAGGGTAGCCGCCGGGGCGACACCGGGGCAAGGCGGCACCGCCGGCAGGGTCAGTGGGCCGTTAGATTGATCGATGGATTAAGTGGTTGGAATGGCTGCTGGCTGGTTCCCGTGATTTGCGCCCGTTGCTCCTGCGAGTTGCCCGGCGGCATGGCTCTTTGACGTCTCGCGCCGGCATGCGGACTCGCTGTGCCACCACGATGCCCCACCGGAATTGCCAGCAAGCATTGCCGGATAGAATCGCGTTTTCCCCACCGGATCTGCGCAATGGCCTCGTTCCTGCTCGGCAAAGGCGTCACCGACGACATCGCGGTGATGCTGGAAGGACGCTTCGGCAACCGCCACGGCCTGGTCGCCGGCGCCACCGGTACCGGCAAGACCGTCACCTTGATGACCCTGGCCGAAGGCTTCTCGCGGCTGGGCGTGCCGGTGTTCCTGGCTGACGTGAAAGGCGACGTGGCCGGTCTGGCGGTTGCCGGCGACGGCGCAGCCGGCGTGTTGCAGCGCGCCACGGAAGTGGGCATCACCGATTACGCGCCGGCCGCCAACCCGGTGGTGTTCTGGGATCTGTACGGCAAGCTCGGCCACCCGGTGCGCACCACCGTCAGCGAGATGGGCCCCACCCTGCTCGCGCGCATTCTGGAACTCAACGACACCCAGTCCGGTGTGCTGGACATCGTGTTCAAGCTGGCCGACGACCGTGGACTGCTGTTGCTGGATCTGGACGACCTACGCGCGCTGCTGGCGTTGGTGGTGGAAGAACGCAAGGAGCTGTCCACCAGTTACGGGCTGGTCTCCAGCCAATCGGTGGCCGCGATCCAGCGCTCCTTGCTGCGTCTGGCGCAGGACGGCGGCGAGCAGTTCTTTGGCGAACCCGCACTCGAATTGGCCGAACTGATGCGCGTGGCACCGGACGGCCGCGGCGTGATCGGCATCCTGGCGGCCAACCAACTGGTGCTCAAGCCGAAGCTGTATTCCACCTTCCTGCTGTGGCTGTTGTCGGAACTGTTCGAGCGTTTGCCCGAGGTGGGCGACCTGGAACAGCCAAAGCTGGTGTTCGTGTTCGACGAAGCGCATCTGCTGTTCGACGACGCGCCCGCCGCGCTGGTGCAGCGTATCGAACAGGTGGTACGGCTGATCCGTTCCAAGGGCGTGGGCGTGTACTTCTGCTCGCAGTTTCCCGACGATATTCCGGACAACATCCTTGGCCAGCTCGGCAATCGCGTGCAGCACGCGCTGCGTGCCTACACCCCGCGCGATCAGAAAGCGGTCAAGACCGCGGCGCAGACCTTCGTCGCCAATCCCAAGCTCGACGTGGCAACCGCGATCTCCAGCCTGGGCACCGGCGAGGCGCTGGTGTCACCGCTGCAAGGCAAGGGCGTGCCCGCACCGGTGCAGCAGACCCTGATCGCCCCACCGCGCTGCCGCATGGGCGCCATCAGCGAGACCGAACGCGCGCAGGTGCGTGCCGCCAGCCCGGTCGGCACCCGCTACGACACCGCCATCAACCGCGAATCGGCCGCCGAACTACTGGCACGCCGCGTCGAACAGGTGGCCGAGCACAACGCCGCACCACCGGCGCGCACCCGCGAGGATGACGACGCGCAAGACAGCGGCTTCGGCAAGGCGGTCAAGGATGCCGTCTTCGGCACCAGCCGCCGCCAGGGCATGCTCGAAGCGATGGCCAAGCAGACCTCACGCACGGTGGGCAACAAGATCGGCCAGCAGATCGTGCGCGGCCTCTTCGGTAGTATTTTTGGTGGGAAGCGTTGAACCCAGACATTAAGGAGGAAGCACCATGAGCAAGGATGCCAAGAAGACCCTGCTGGCCTGCACGATCGCCCTCGTGCTTGTCGTCGTCAGCACGGCCTCAGCTGAACAGAAAGATCGGAGTGATCTTTGGCCTCTAAAGCGGCAGCAGGTACTGACCGGCACCTACACAGGGCAACTCGCCTCCTACACGCAAGACTGCCAGACTGTCCGCGCAGAGCTTTTTCTTTCGATGCCGACTCCCAGCAGAAACATGCAGCGTTACACGTTAAAAACCACCTGCATCGCTGGCAACCAACTGAACGGCCCACCCCGGACGATTACCGGTGCCTGGGACCTAGACGAGGCGAGCGGTAGCTGTCTGGTGCTCAACTTCATAGACGTCCACGATCCGATGGTCGGACCGAACATCTACGGGTTTGCCGTCGAAGAGGATCCTCTCCCCTCGGACCACAAGCATCCCATTTACGTTCTCGCTCAAGACGGCCATAACTGCCACAGCGGCAGATCACCGGAATACGACGACAAGGTGCTTAGAAGGGTGCGCTGACAACGGCACGCCTTGGTTTGCGCGAAGGACTGTGGCAAAGAAAGGCCAGTCTTTTTCAATGGATTGGCTGTCTATAGTTCTGCTTCTACCGACATGAGCACTGACGCGCAAGACGGGCAATTTTGCGGTCATTGCAAAGACTCCGACGCGACACCTCCCGCCGACTAGCAACGCCCGTGCTCCAATGAAGCTTATGTTCGAGTTAAGTCAACACACCATGCAACTTGGCGTACTGCAGCAACATGATGGTCTTGGCATCGGCGATGTCGCCTGAGCCGATCATCGCCAGCGCTGTATCGAGCGACAGTTCCAGCACCTCGATCTCTTCGCCGTCTTCTTCGACACCGCCGCCGTCACTGACCTTGTCGCCATCGAAGTATTCGCCGACGAAAAAGTACAGGCGCTCAGTAACTGAGCCAGGGCTCATGAACGCCTCGAACACCTTGCGCACGTTGTCGATGCGATATCCGGTCTCTTCTTCGGTTTCCTTGCGGATGCAGGTCAGCGCATCGTCCTGGTCAAGCAAGCCGGCGCAAGCTTCGATCAGCATGCCGTCCGCATTGCCGTTGAGTAGCGTCGGCAGGCGAAACTGGCGGGTCAGCATCACCGTCTGTTTGGCACGGCTGTAGAGCAGGATCGTGGCGCCATTGCCGCGGTCGTAGGCCTCGCGCGACAAGGTCTGCCAGCGGCCGTCCTTGCGCTGAAAATCAAAGGTGACCTTGCGCAGCACATACCAATTGTCCGACAGCACATCGATGCTGCGAATGCGAACCTGCGGGTTGCCGGTGGCGGATGGATTCAAGCGACACTCCTTGTGATGCGAGCGACAGTGGTGCCACGAACGTGGCGCGTCTGGTCGCTCGAAAGATCCGCAGTGACTGCGGCGGGTCGACAGTCTACCGATGACCAAGATCCGGAGCATTACATCATCTACTGAAGCACTGCACGTGTCGCATATCGACATGTAAAGGCCTGCATTGCGATCAGTACGTACTAGGCCAATGATTCCACGCTGCCGGTTCATTCAGACCGCGACGCTACACTGTCGACTGAAGCACGGAAGTGCGTACGTCACCAGGATAACGAACCGCACGACCGCGACGTCGGCATTACTCGCGCGACCGGCAATATGTCGCGACCACATATCCATACGCAACGCCGGCACCACTTTGCAAACCCTCTAATTGCCATCACGTGCTCCTCGAGCCAGACGCTTTCTTCGATAGCGCACGGCCCACTGAACCGTCGATACCTATGCCCAACCTTGCGCAGTTCGTGTCATTCCACATGCGGCTACGCGCCAAGCCCCCACCCGCTGCCGTGCATTACCGGGCTCAACAGGCAGGCGCCGTTACATCCCAATTGCACGGCGACGCGCACCACCGCACAATCCCTTCACATCACACGCTTGGGGAGCGTCATGGAAGACCGTTTTCGCGCACGCAAGGTTGCAGTGCAGGCCGCGCCGGCACCGTTCTGGACCCGCATTCCCGCCATCGCCACCTACCCGCTGCGCGGTTCGGCGCTGTACGCGCTGATTGCGCTGACCCTGTGCAGCGCGCTGCTGGTGTTGCCAGGCATCCTGAAACTGCTGATCGCCGGCGTGCTGGGCATGGCGACCTACACCTATGCCTTCGACATCCTGCGCCACAGCGCAGATGGGCAAGCCGACGCACCGCGACTCGGCTACAACACGTTCGATAGCGCCGTACTGAGATTGATCCTGCTGGCGCTTGCGCTGGGCATCGTCATCGGTGCGGCCGGCGTACTGGCCGGCAAGCCCGGTTTGACCGTTGCGTATCTGGTGGTGCAGCTGTTGCTGCCAGGCATGATGATTGCGCTGGCCATCGACGGCAGCCTGCGCCGCGCACTCAACCCGGCAGTGTCGATCGACATGGCGCTGCGCATCGGCTGGCCGTACCTGGCCGCCTACGGCCTGCTGTATGTGATCCAGGGCAGCGGCACGGCAGCGGTGTTCATTGCGGTGAAATATCTGCCGCCGGTCGTACGGGAAGCGACCGTTGTGATTGCCTCGATCTGGAGCCTGTTCGCCAGCTTCCATCTGATGGGCTATCTGGTGTACCAGTACCACGAAGAACTCGGCTATGTGCCCAGCAGTGGCGCGGCAGTCGAGCGCGAAGACCCGGATCAACGCCTGCTCGACGAAGCAGAGCAGTACCTGCGCGACGGACATGCCGACGAAGCCTTTCAAGCGTTACGCGGCGCGGTGCGATCACGCGCAGTGAGCCTTGCCGTGCATGAGCTGTATCAGCGTCTGCTACGGCAACATCATCGCAACGACGAACTGCACGAACACACGCGCCACTACATCAATCGCTTGCTGCAGGAAAAACAGGAGCGCCGTGCACTCACCTTGCAGCGCGAAGCACTGGACAGCAATCCTGCATTTACACCGCTGACGCCTGAGCAAGCCACACTGCTGGCCGAGCGCGCCAAGATGGCCGGGCAATTCCAGCTGGCGACCGACGGCCTGCTAGCAGCCATCGGCGCATGGCCGCGCGACGTGATGCTACCAACGTGGTCGCTCGACGCAGGGTTGCTGCTGGCCGAACGTTTCGGCCGCGATGACCAGGCGCGTGCAGTGCTGCAAAACGCCCTTGATCAGTGCGAAAACGATGCACTGCGCGCGAAGCTGCAAGCTGCGCTGAAAGCGGTGGCGATTCAACCGGCTTGAGTGGCTGGCAAATTTTTTGACGGAGCTAATCGGATCTTCCGTCATCGGACAGTCTCGCGGCGTCTACTGCTCGCGACCATGCGGCCAAGGGCCCTGCAGCAAACCCGCATCACCGAGGGCGCAGTGCCCTCACCGCTCGCGGGACCTTACGCGGCATGGATGCCGCGTAAGAGCTTACAGGGACGTACTTGCAGCGTGTCCCGCGATGGTGGGCGGGCAAGGGCCCTGTAGCAAACCCGCATCGCCGAGGGCGCGGTGCCCTCACCGCTCACGGGACACGCCGTGAATCCATCCCTGGAGGCTCGGTGGCGGCATCCATGCCGCCACACGGTCCCGCAAGCGGCGAGGACACCGCACCAGAGAGTTGATCGGTTGCTTTGTTTAAAACCATGCACACCGACCATCTCGACTGGCCCTTGCCCGTCCACCGTCGCGGGACCTTACGCGGCATGGATGCCGCGTAAGAGCCTACACGGACGTACTTGCGGCGTGTCCCGCGACGGTGGGCGGGCAAGGGCCCTGCAGCCAAACCGCAGATCATCCGCTCTGCAATCGATAGACGGTCGATAGACGATTAATAGTCGGTTTGTCGCAGCAAGCCAGCAAGCCGAACCGGCTCACCCATTGTCGAGCAGAAAGCGCGCCTTGTTGGCTTGGCCTTGCTCCGGAAACTGCTCCAGCACCAGCTGCAACAAGCGCGTACGTTGCGCGCCATCCTGCAGCTCGCCGTGGCGCAAGGCCAGTACGAACCAGTGCTGCGCCAACTCCGCGCGCGACGCACTGAGTTCGCATTCTTTCAACAGCCGCTCGGCGTCGGCCAGCAGCCCATTGCGCATGCACGCACCGATCAAGGCCAGCCGTGCCGGCAGCGCGCAATCAATCTTGGCCTTACTCAGCTCGGCAGCGACCGCCAGCTGGATGCGCGTCTGCTCGGCGTGATGCGTCTGCAGCTGCAACAGCGTCTGCGCATGCCGCAAGCTGTCCTGGCGATGGCCTGCATTGCGCGCGGTGCGATAACGCGCCAGTGCCACCTCCAAATTGTGCGACTGCTCGCCGGCCAACTCGGCTAGTAAGCGTTCGGCCTCGACGTTTTCCATGCGTCCCAGATGCCGCTGCGCGCGCTCCCAGCGATCGTCCACCAGCACGGCATCGCCCTCTTCCATGAAGGCAGGTCGGGTGCGCCGCAACAGCACCAGCAAGGCACCGAGCAGCGCGCCACTGACCAACCCACCGGCATGCGCCTCGAAGGCGACCGCGGCATTGTCGCTCGACAACAGGCTGTACAGCTCCCAGCCCAACCACAGCGGCAACAGCAGAATCGCCGGGCCACGCACATAGTTGAATACCACGAAAAACCAGTAGAAAAACCGTACTTTGCGCCGCCCCCAGACCACGCAGAACGCGCCCATCAGTGCCGCGATCGCACCGGATGCGCCCAACCCGCCGCCCGGCTCGCCCCAGCGCCACCACAGGCTGGCCGCGCTGGCGCCGAACCCGCCGAGCAGATACAGCAGCAGAAACCAGCCGCTGCCGATCGCCCCTTCCAGCAAGGTGCCAAGCGCCAGCAGGAACAGCATGTTGCCCAGCAGATGATCGAAACTGCCATGCAGAAATGTCGCCGTCAGCATCCGTGCCGGCGACCACTCCGAGCTACGCTGCAGATGGCGCAGCGTAAATACCTTGGACAGGCGCGCGTCATAGGGCGCACGCAATGCGCGCCATTCGCGCAAACGTTCCTCGTCCTTGAACAGCGTGCCGCTGCGCAATGCCTGCGCGAACGCCACATCGTTCATCGTCAGATGCGCCAGATACGCAATGCGTTGGCGTGTGGGCACGCTGTCCAATTTGGCTTTGCGCGCGGCGCGGAGCTTGGCGTCGCGGGTTTGCTCCAGATAGCGCACATGGGCTTGCGCCTCCAACGCACCCAGCCCCGAGTCGACGTAATAGCGCACCGCATTTTCGACCAAAGCGTCGTCCTTGCGCTGATAGCCCAGGTAGACCGCCGCATTGATCAGCACCAGCAGCAGCGTCACCCAGGGAATGTTCTGGCGCGACCAGGGTTTGTGCAGCGGCATCAGTAGCATGACGGCGTCCGTGTCCGAGAACGCAAAGCTTCGCTGTGCGGCGGCAGATGCGCAAGCAGGTCATGCGCGCTAGCATCGCGTCCCCGCCGACCGACACACCGCCCATGAGCCGCTGGCGCCCGCCTGCCGAAAAAAGCACTGCGCTGATAACGCCCGAAGGCCATGCACGGCTCAAGGCCGAGCTGGAAGATCTGTGGCGCGTGCGTCGGCCAGAGGTAGTGCGCGCGCTGGCTGCAGCCGCCGCAGAAGGCGACCGCTCGGAGAATGCCGAATACACCTATCGCAAGAAGCAGCTCGGCGAGATCGACCGCCGTGTACGTTATCTGAGCAAACGGCTGGAAGCCCTGCGCGTGGTGGATACCGCGCCGACCGACCCGCGCGCGGTGTTCTTCGGCGCGCAGGTCGAGTTGGAAGACGCCGACAGCGGCGACCTGCTGCACTACCGCATCGTCGGTCCGGACGAAACCGACGCCGGACGCGGCTGGATCAGCATCGACTCGCCGCTGGCGCGCGCATTGCTGAAAAAACGCGTGGATGACGAATTCGAAGCGCAGCTGCCGTCCGGCAAGCACACCTTCGTGGTGGTGTCGGTGGATTACGCGAGCCAGTAGCCGCGCGAATCTGCTGACCTGTAGGAGCGCACTTGTGCGCGACAGGGCGTTATCGATAACGCCTCATCGCGCACAAAGTGCGCTCCTACGGACCGCGGTGTCCCGACACCTGACCGGTTACACCATCTGCAGATTCAACGACCGTCCTTGCTGGATCGGGGCATTGGCCGGCAATGCATCGCCGAACAGATCGTGCTCATCGCTGTCGGTGATCTCCACATCGACCAGATCGCCGATCTTCAATCCAAGCTCGCCGCCATTCTGGATATGCACCAGCCCATCGATTTCAGGCGCGTCCGCGCGCGAACGGGCCACGGCGATATCGTCTTCGATCAGGTCGACCAGGCATTGCTGCACGCTGCCGATCTTGGCTTCCAGCCGCGCGGCGGAAATCTCTGCCTGCTTGGCCATGAAACGCGCCAGACGCTCTTGCTTGAGTTCTTCCGGCACCGGGTCCGGCAATGCGTTGGCGCTGGCGCCTTCCACTGGAGAATACGCGAACGCACCCACGCGATCGAGCTGCGCCTGGTCCAGGAAATCGAGCAAGGATTCGAACTCGGCATCGGTCTCGCCGGGGAAGCCGACGATGAAGGTGGAGCGCACGGTGATCTCCGGGCACATCGCCTTCCAGCGCTGCACACGCTCCAGCGTCTTCTCCACTGCGCCCGGCCGCTTCATCAGCTTGAGGATGCGCGGGCTGGCGTGCTGGAACGGGATATCCAGATACGGCAGCAGCTTGCCTTCGGCCATCAGCGGAATCACATCGTCTACGTGCGGGTACGGATACACGTAATGCAGGCGCGTCCACACGCCCAGCTCCGACAAACCTTCGCACAATGCCTTCATGCGGGTCTGATACATGCGGTCGCGCCACGGCCGCTCGGCGTATTTCAGATCCACGCCGTAGGCCGAGGTGTCCTGCGAGACTACCAGCAATTCCTTGACCCCGCCGCGCACCAGGCGCTCTGCTTCGCGTAGGACTTCATCCACCGGGCGCGAGGCCAGATCGCCGCGCATAGAGGGAATGATGCAGAAGCTGCAACGGTGATTGCAGCCTTCGGAAATCTTCAAGTACGCATAATGACGCGGGGTCAGCTTGATTCCGTAGTCGGGCACCAGATCCACGAACGGGTCGTGGCGCGGCGGCAATGCCGCATGCACCGCTTCCATCACACTTTGATAGTCCTGCGGGCCGGACACCGCCAGCACCTGCGGATACGCCTCGCGGATCTGCTCCGGGCGCTTGCCCAGGCAGCCGGTGACGATCACCTTGCCGTTGGCGTTCATCGCCTCGCCGATCGCATCCAGCGACTCGGTCACTGCCGAATCGATGAAGCCGCAAGTATTGACCACCACCACGTCGGCGGCGTCGTAACTGGGCACGATGTCGTAGCCCTCCACGCGCAGCTGGGTGAGGATGCGTTCGGAATCGACGAGTGCCTTCGGGCAGCCAAGGCTGACGAAGCCGACTTTGGGGTTCAGCTGGGACATGGAAGCAGGAGCCTGGGGAACGGAGCGGCCTGGGGCCTGAGTGCGGCAATTATAGCGGCGTGCGGGCAACGCTCTGAACCGCCGGGCCTCGCCAGTCCGGCCGGCTTTGCGAAACCCTCACTTTTCACGATGCCAGTCCGGTCGATAATGCGCGCCTCCCTCGCTGCACATCAGGAATTCCCATGGGTCACTGGACCACGCTCGACACCCCCGACGGCCAGGTCGCCGCCTGGCACGCCACTCCGACCACCAGCCCGCGCGGCGGCCTGGTGGTGATCCAGGAGATCTTCGGCGTCAACGAACATATCCGCGCGGTGGCCGATGATTACGCTGCACGCGGCTACGAAGTGCTGGCACCGGCCTTCTTCGATCTGGAAGAAAAGGACGTGCAGCTGCCCTACGACCAGGAAAGCCTGCAGCGCGGCCTGGCCCTGGCCAATGCGGTCGGCCTGGAGCGCGCGGTGGAGGTGGTCAAATCCGCCGCCACCCTGCTCAGCCGCGCCGGCAAGGTCGGCACCGTGGGCTATTGCTGGGGCGGCTCGGTGGCGCTGCTGTCGGCAATCCGCCTGGGCCTGCCGTCGGTGAGCTACTACGGCGGCCGCAACGCCCAGCTGCTGGACGAAACTCCGAAGGCGCCGGTGATGTTCCACTTCGGCGAGCGCGATACCAGCATTCCGCCCGAGGCGATCCAGGCCCACCGCGAGAAGCTGCCGCAGATGGAAACCTTCGTGTATCCGACCGGCCACGCCTTCAACCGCAGCATCGATCCCAACCACTACGACGCCGACAGCGCCGAGCGCGCGTTGGAGCGCACTCTGGGCTTCTTCGAAGCGCATCTGGGATGAGCGGGACCGCGGCAAGCGAATCTGCCCCAAGCAGCTCAGGAGCGAACGACTTCCAGCTAGATCCGCGGCTTGCGGCCGACAGCGTATTCGTCGCCGACGGACCGCTGTCGCAGGTGCGGCTGATGGACGACAGCCGCTTCCCGTGGATCGTGCTGGTGCCGCGGGTGGCCGAGGTCAGCGAATGGATCGATCTGGAGGGTAGTCAGCAACGCCTGTTGCTGGCCGAGATCAATCAGCTCTCGCAGCTGCTGCGCGTCGAGCCTGAGGTGACCAAGCTCAATATCGGCGCGCTGGGCAACATCGTGCGGCAGCTGCACGTGCATCTGGTCGGCCGGCATCCGGGCGATGCGGCCTGGCCTGGCCCGGTGTGGGGCAGCGGCAGCGCGCAACGTTTCGCGCCCGATGCGTTGCGACAGCGTGTCGCTGCGTGGGCGCAACGGCTACGATAGGCGCCCGTCTTTCAACCACCCTTCCGCATGAAATCCAATGTCGTCGCCGCGCTGATCCTGATCCTCGTCGGCCTGCTGTTTCTGGCCAATAACCTGGGCTGGACCAATGTCAGCCTTGGCCGGCTGATCGCCACGTGGTGGCCGGCGGCATTGGTCGCTTGCGGCGTTGGCATGCTGTTTGGGCGAGGCAAGTAGCCGGGAATTGGGAATGGGGTGAGCAGTCGATCAGCCCCGCGCGTAATCAGAGCGCCGAAATCCCTTCTCCCATCGGGAGAAGGTGCCCCGAAGGGGCGGATGAGGGTACGCGCGAAGCCTCATGCGCTAGCCAACTGCAACCTTAGAAACCAGGGTTCCAGCATCCCTGAAAATGTCGACGACCTGATGGCCAGCGATCAACCGCAGGCGACATGGCCACCAATGCAGTCATGACCTCGCGGCCTTCGACATGACCTTTGTCATCCGCAATTGTTGACTTCCGGCACCTGATCGGCGCGCGCGTCGCGCGCAGCATGGCCTCACACCTACCGAGGACATCGCCATGCGCTACCGCCTGATTCCTGCACTGTTTCTGATCACGTTGGGCAGCTTATTCCTGCTGGACAACCTAGGGCTGGCTCGTTTCGATCTTGGCAACCTTGTGTCGACCTGGTGGCCGGCGTTGCTGATCGCCGCTGGCGTGCGCCAACTGATGCGTTACTGGGAGCGCGTGACCGCGACCTGCTGACGCAAGGTCACGGCCGCACTACCGCATCAGGTGCGCGGCAGGGTCACGCCGGTCTGGCCCTGATACTTGCCGCCGCGGTCCTTGTACGAGGTCTCGCAGACTTCGTCGGACTGGAAGAACAGCATCTGCGCCACGCCTTCGTTGGCGTAGATGCGCGCCGGCAGCGGCGTGGTGTTGCTGAATTCCAGGGTCACGTGGCCTTCCCACTCCGGCTCCAGCGGGGTCACGTTGACGATGATGCCGCAGCGCGCGTAGGTGCTTTTGCCCAGGCACACCACCAGGGTGTCGCGCGGGATGCGGAAGTACTCGACCGTGCGGGCCAGCGCGAAGCTGTTCGGCGGGATGATGCAGACATCGGATTCGATATCGACAAAGCTGCCCGGATCGAAGTGCTTCGGGTCGACGATCGTCGAGTTGATGTTGGTGAAGATCTTGAACTCGCGCGAGCAGCGCACGTCGTAGCCGTAGCTGGAGGTGCCGTAGCTGACGATGCGCTGGCCGGCGGCGTCGTGCTTGATCTGGCCGGGTTCGAACGGCTCGATCATCGCCTGCTGCTCGGCCATGCGCCTGATCCAGCGGTCGCTCTTGATGCTCATGTGATGTTCCTTGAAGACGGAAGGCGACGGGCCCAGCGGCCCGCGCGAAGACGGCGAATTCTAACAAGCGGCCGGCACTGCTGGCCGACCCGCGCGCTACAGCAACGAGGCCGAAATCGGAATGCTGGCGCGCGGGCGCTTGCCCAGCTCTTCGGTCAGGCGCGCAGCGGCGGCCAGATAGGCCTTGGCTGCTGCCGACTCGGGCGCGGCAACGACAATCGGCTGGCCGGCATCGCCCTGCTCGCGGATCGCAATCTCCAACGGCAACGACCCCAGCAAGGGCACGCCGTACTGCGCCGCCATGCGTTCGCCGCCGCCTTCGCCGAACAGATGCTCACGGTGGCCGCAACTGGAACAGGTGTGCACTGCCATGTTTTCGACGATGCCCAGCACTGGCACCTCCACCTTTTCGAACATCTTCAAGGCCTTGCGCGCATCCAGCGTGGCGATGTCCTGCGGCGTGGTGACGATCACCGCGCCGGCCACCGGAATCTTCTGCGACAGCGTCAGCTGGATGTCGCCGGTTCCTGGCGGCAGGTCGATCAGCAGGTAGTCCAGGTCATCCCACAGCGTGTCGTTGAACAGCTGGGTCAACGCCGAGGTCGCCATCGGCCCGCGCCAGATCATCGGCGTGTCCTGGTCGACCAGCAAGCCGATCGACATCGCTTCGATGCCGAATGCGCGCAGCGGCTCGATCGACTTGTTGTCCGGGCTGTCCGGCCGCCCGCTCAACCCAAGCATCGCCGGCACGCTCGGCCCGTAGATGTCCGCGTCCAGCACACCGACGCGCGCGCCCTGCTGACGCAAGGCCAGCGCCAGATTCACCGCCGTGGTGGACTTGCCCACACCACCCTTGCCGGAGCCGACCGCGATCACATTGCGAATCCGCGGATGCGGCGCCAGCGCGCCCTGTACCGCATGCGCGGGGATTCTGCGCTCGCCGGTCATGCGCGGCACACCTGCGCGGAGTCGATCTCCGCGCTCGCAACACCTTCCAACATCGTCGTCATTGCCTACCTGAATTCGTCGTGGGCGCAGCGGCAGCGACGAAAAACGCCGCCGGGTACTGCGCCATGGAGGTGGTCAGTGTACCGGCTCGTCCAGACACATCCGCCCTGGCGACTTCGCTGAAGAAATTCACACAAGCCGATACGAATGTGTCAAGCGAAGACATATTTCACAAATATAGACACACTCTTAAGGAATTGTTACGTTCGGGATCAAGTTCAGCCGCCGCTCAGCGAGCACGGCTGTTTCGCCAAACCCCAGCGAGGAATCTGCAAGGTCATGTCGAGTCGTCTTCCGCAACACGCACACCGCCATCGTTTGAGCACCGCATTATTTGCCGTACTGGCCGCTTCTGCCGGACAGGCTGCAGCGCAATCAGAAAACGGTGTCGCGCCCGGCACCACCGATCTGGACAAGGTCACCGTCACCGGCTCGCGCATCGCGCGTACCGGCTTTGTGACGCCCTCGCCGGTCACGGCGATCAGCGCCGAAGAAATCCGCGCCACCGGCGCGACCACCATCAGCGACCTGATGGCACGCATGCCTGCGCTGGCGCCGAGCTACACGCTGGGCAATTCCACCCGCTTCATCGGGACCGCCGGTCTGGGCCTGCTCGACCTGCGCGGCATGGGCGTGGATCGCACCCTGGTGCTGGTCAACGGGCGTCGCCACGTGGGTTCCAGCCCGGGCTCGACCGCCGTGGACGTCAACACGATCCCGGTGGAATGGGTCGAACGCGTCGAAGTCATCACCGGTGGCGCCTCGGCCGTGTACGGCGCCGACGCAGTGGCCGGCGTGGTCAACTTCATCCTCAAGAAGAACTTCACCGGGTTCGAGACGCGCGCGCAGACCGGCCTGGCCGATGAGGGCAACTACAACCGCTCCTTTGCCAGCTTCTCGGCAGGCACCGACTTTGCGGAGGGCCGCGGCAACATCGCGGTGTCTGGCGAATACAGCAAGCAGGACCGCTTCGGCCGCGGCAACCGCGCCATCGGTCGCGAGTACCTGGTGTCGGTGCAGAACCCCAATTTCGATCCCACCCGCCCTCCGAGCGAGAGCAATCCGCAGAACGTACTCAGCGGCCCGGGCGGCAACCATTCCACGTCCTACGGCGGCACCTTCAACCTGGGCACGTTCGATTTCCGCAACCCGGCCAGCTACGGCAACCGCTACCTGTTCAACGACGACGGCAGCTTCCGCCGCAATCGCTACAACGGCACGGTAGTGAGCAACACCTCGTGTGTGGACTGCGATTTCGCCGATCTGAACGCGGTGGCCGACCTGCAGCCCGGCTTCGATCGCAAGAGCGTCAACACCATGATCAACTTCGAGATCAGCGAGAACCATCGCCTGTTCTTCGAAGGCAAGTACAGCGAGACCGATTCGGAATTCTTCGGCCAGCCGGCGTTCGACAGTTCGCTGCGCGTGCGTCGCCAGAATCCGTATGTCAGTCCCGAACTCGGTGCGCTGATGGATTCGCGCGGTGCCACGCAGATCCTGATGAACCGCTTCAACGTCGATGCCGGTCGTCGCGGCGAGAACATCGAGCGCAAGACCTATCGCGCGGTGCTCGGTGCGGAAGGTAACTTCACCGATAACTGGACCTACGACGTGTCTGCCAACTACGGCAAGACCACGGTCGACCGTCTGAACCTCAACAACCGCATCAACGAGCGCTGGCAGGCCGGTATCGATGCCGCGCGCGATGCCAGCGGCAACATCGTCTGCCGCACCACGCTGGATCCGAACGCGATCAACCCCAATACTAACCGCGTCTATTCGGCGCTGGCACGCGAAGGCTGCGTGCCTTTCAGCGTGTTCGGCAATGGCGCGGTCACGCCGGAAGCCGCCGCATGGTTCAACACTACCGCGCGCGCGCAGGCCAAGATCCAGCAAACCGTGTTCAGCGCATCGGTGGCCAACAGCAACCTATTGTCGCTGCCGGCCGGCGACATCGGTTTTGCCGGTGGCGTGGAATACCGCAAGGAGCAGAGCGAGGAAATCACCGATCCGTTGGCAGCCTCGGGCGTGACCTTCCTCAACGCCATCCCCAACAGCGGCGGCGAGTACACCGTCAAGGAAATCTTCGTCGAAAGCACCATTCCATTGCTGGCCGGCCTGCCGGGCGTGGATCGACTGGCGCTGGATGTGGCAGGGCGCTATTCGGACTACGACAGCATCGGCTCGACCAAGACCTGGAACGTGGGCCTGGACTGGACCATCATCCCGTCGCTGCGTCTGCGCGGCACCGTGGCACAGGCGGTGCGTGCACCCAGCATCGGCGAGTTGTACGACTCGCAGAGCGAGAACTTCGCGACCATCAACGATCCTTGCAACTACCTGCCGACCAATTCCAATCGTCCTGGTACCGCTGGCGACGTGGCATTGCGCCAGGCCAACTGCAGCGCGCTGGGCGTGCCGGTCGGTTGGATCGACACCTACACCGCCACCCGCCCGGGTGTGAGCGGCGGCAATCCAGAGTTGAAGCCGGAACGCGCGCGCAGTCTGTCGTATGGTCTGGTCTGGCAACCGGAGTTCTTCGAAGGCTTCGGCATGTCGATCGACTACTGGCGCATCGACTTGCAGGACGCGATCGGCACGGTGACTGCAGAGACCAACGCGACGCGCTGCGTGGACAATCCGGGCGGCATCGACAACAGCTTCTGCGGCTTCGTGCAGCGCGCCCCGCTGGGTGGATTCACCGACCCGCAGGGACGCATCTATCCCGAGCACAGCATCATCGGCTGGCAGGCGCTCAACGAAAACCTGTCACGCTCGCGGCGTGTGGGCGTGGATCTGGAAATGGACTACCGCTTCCAGATTGGCCAAGGCAATACGGTGCTGCGCTTCGTCGGCACGCGCCTGATCCAGTCGCGCGAATGGGTGTTCCAGGACTTCCCGGCCGAGTACGACGAGTACGTGACATACGTGACCGACCCGCGCTGGCGCGCGCAGTTCCAGACCAAGTACAACTGGAACGAATGGCGCGCGTCGTGGGACATGAACTACGTGGACGGCAATCTGCGCGTGACCCCGGAGAGCTACAACAGCAACCCGGGCTCGGCCAGCCCGATCAAGAACGGCTCGTACACGTACCACAACTTCCAGTTCGGCTATCAGTTCCCCGGCTCGAAGATCGACGTCTACCTGGGCATCGACAACGCCTTCGACAAGGACCCGCCGCGCAACTACTTCGGCTCGGATTTCAATTCTGCGCTGTATGACAACGTCGGGCGGTTCTTTTACCTGGGCACGACAGTCCGGTTCTGAGGCCTGTTGGCGATGCATCGAAAAGACCCCGTTTGACGGGGTCTTTTTTGACTTCATGTTTCAGATGAAACCAGCAACACGCGACAATCAGTTACTGATATGGCGGCAAGGTAGCGTTCGGTTGAGCCGCTCGATGTCACGCCGCATCGCGCGCACTGACAAAAATGAATACTAGCGTGACTCAAGCCGGGCGGTATTCGCATGCCAGGCAATTTGTGCGCAGATCCGCATATTCGATGCGGATCTCGCCCTTTTCATTAACGAATCATTCAAAAGGCTTGCGACTCAGCCCACAGATTCATTACGTTCGGGTTAAGGCCATCTGACTCTTCGATGACCGCCACTTCTCCCGATACCCAGTTGAAAGGTTAGGAATGAGCAATCAATTTCGTCGCCACGCCCTCAAGCGCACCGCTCTGGCTGTTGTGCTCGGCGCGTGTCTCGCCAACGGTGCGGTCTACGCACAAAGCACGACCGGCAGCATCTACGGTAGCGCTCCCTCGGAAGCGGGCAGCACCATCGTCGTGCAGAGCGACACCGGCCTCAGCCGCACGATCACCATCGACGCCAATGGCCGTTACAACCTCGGCTCGTTGCCGGTGGGCGCCTATACCGTCACCCTCAAGCGCGGCGATCAGGTCGTCGATACCCGCAAAAATGTGCAGCTGCGCGTAGGGTCCGGCACAGAGGTGTCGTTTGCTGGCGCAACTGCCAGCGGCAGCACCGACGCAACGACGCTCGGCGCGATCACTGTGACGGCCGCCAATGCGCCGAAGATCGATGTCAGCTCCACCAGCTCGCGCTCGGTGATCACGTCTCAACAGCTTGCAACCCTTCCACTGGGCCGTAGTGCCGAAGCGATCGCGCTGCTTGCTCCCGGTGCTGTTTCAGGTGCCGGCGCATTCAACAACGGCTCGCGCTCCGTCGTGTCTTTCGGCGGCTCAGGCGTCACTGAAAATGCCTATTACATCAACGGTTTCAACGTCAGCAATCCGCTCAGCAACTTGGGTGGCGTCAGCCTGCCCTACGGCGCCATCGACCAGCAGGAAACCTATACGGGCGGTTATAGCGCTAAATACGGCCGTTCCACCGGCGGCGTGATTAACCAGCTTGGCAAGCGCGGAACAAACGAGTGGCATTTCGGTGCTCAAGCA